>CAYWAG010000018.1:10164-13137 GCA_964455925.1 uncultured Verrucomicrobiales bacterium
TCGCCGTCATTAACAAAATCATGGAGTCATGGCATCCTGCCATGAAAGGGAAGCAAGCCATCTTGGCTAGCCGTCACCCCAACGGCTCACTCCCAGCCCTAGACTCCGCAACCTTTTTCTGAACAGGCAGGATGCCTCTTCTCCCCTTTATGGCTAGAAGCCATGACTCCATGCCTGTATATACCTTCGGTAAAGCGAAAGAGTTTTTCCGATCAAATGTTTAACTCAATCATTTTTGGTTGTCCGCAGATAAACACAGATTCTCACAGATAGTTTTTTTGGGGGCATATAGTAGATAGAATTAATTGAGCGGAGAGTCCTTATCGAAAAGAGATTAAAGTCGGAAACCATTCATCTCGGTCCCAGCCTACTCTCAAAACCATTTCTATCTGTGAAAATCTGTGTCCATCTGCGGACAACAAAACTCTTTTAGCGCAATTTAGCGTCTTTAGCGGTTGCCATCCGAGCCAGCTCCACAAACAAGGTGCCAGCCCCACCTCTTCCCCTCAACGGAAGACAAAGCACCTTAAAACCTAAAACTTAACCCCTAAAACCTCCCGCAGGGAGTCCCCCCATGAAACGAATCTTCGTCTCCGGTTGTTACGACATCGTCCACGCCGGCCATATCCAATTCTTTGAGGAAGCTCGCGCCCTTGGCGACCACCTCACCGTCAGCTTTGCCTCTGCCGATGTGCTCTGGCACCATAAGCAGCGCCGCTCCTCTATCCCAGACGAGCACAAGAAGCGCCTCCTAGAGAGCCTTCTCATGGTTGACGAAGTCATCATCGGCACCGACATCGGCACCGGGCTCGACTTCCGCACCTACTTCCTAGAGGCTCAGCCTGACATGCTCGTCGTCACCGACGACGACCTCTACGGCGATATCAAACGCGAACTCTGCGCCCAAGTCGGCGCCACCTACCACGTCCTCCCCAAAAGCCCGCCTAAGTTTAAGCCTGTCTCGACCTCAGGCATCGTCAAGTGGGTAAAGGCACCCACCGAATCCCCCCTCCGCGTGGACTTCGCCGGCGGCTGGCTCGATGTGCCCAAGCACGCCCGCCAGGGAGCCTACGTCGTAAACTGCGCCATTGCACCCATGGTCAGCCTACGTGACTGGGACTATGAAAAGCGCTCCGGTCTCGGCGGTAGCGGAGCCTGGGCCCTCCTCAATGGCGAAGACGGGGTAGAAGACGAGCTCGCCCTCGGCGTTGGGTGGCAAGACCCCGCCGTCATCCGCGAGACCGGCCTCTGCGCCTGGCAGAGCGGAGACCTCCCCGTGCTCGACTTCAAGCGCAATGGCGACATGCTCGCGGGGAAAATGGCGATCTACTGGACCGGGATCGAACACGACACCCCTGCCAACGTCGACCTCCGCCGTGACTACGACCGCATCGAAGCCGCCGGCAAGCTCGCCCGCCAAGCCCTCCTAGACGAGTCCCTTACAGACCTCGCTCAGGCCGTCAACCTCTCCTACGAAGTCCAGCTCGGCGAAGGAATGGAAGACCTCCCAGAGATAGAAGGAACCCTCGCCCGCAAATACAGCGGCGGCGGCTTTGGCGGCTATGCCCTCTACCTCTTCCCAGACGACGCCACCCGAACCACCGCCCTCCAGAACCACGACCTCCTCCGCCCCATCGAACCCTACTGTAAGTAAAAAAGGGAGGGGAGTGACGTCGTCTCGCCGTCATCATCACATAAAGCCAAATGTAACTTCAAAAACAACCTCCCCCCCTAGGAGCGCTCCAGCTTGCTAAACCATAAGCCCATAACAAAAAAACTTTTAGCGGAATTTCGCGCCTTGGACAGAGCGGTAAAAAAACTCCCTAAACCCTCCTCATGAACCCCAACCTCCCTCAACTCACCCAAACCCTAAGGGAATCACCGGGTATCCTCTTCGCTTACCTCTACGGCTCTCACGCCAGCGAAACCCCACCGCGCCCAGACAGCGATCTCGACCTCGCTATCTACCCGCGCACCGCCCTCACCGCCGAGCAACGACTCGACCTCTGGAAGACCCTAAACCTCCTCACAGACTACCCCATAGACCTCGTTGACCTCCGCACCACCACCACCGTGCTTGCTCACCAAGTCATCAGCACCGGGCAGCTCCTTTTTACGCACGACGAGACCCTCTCGCAGACCTACTACATGAGCACCCTCAGAGACTACTGGGACCTCAACATCTCCCGCCGAGAAATCCTAGCACAACGGCTTCCTACACGCCTTCATCCTCCAGATCTCCCCCATGTCACCTAAGCCAGACATCTACCTAAACAAGAAGCAGACCGTAGAACGCTGTCTCAGCCGAATCGCAGAGCACTACGATGGCACCCTCGTCTCTCTTGAAGATCTCGACCATCAAGACATCATCATTCTCAACCTGCAGCGCGCCTGCCAAGCAGTCGCAGATTACGGAAACCACCTTATTTCCACTCATCAATACAGAAATCCACAGAGCGGAAAGGAAACCTACAAGATCCTAGAACAAGAAGGACACCTCACACCCGAACTCAGTAGCACGCTCCAATCAATGGTAGGCTTCCGTAACCTCGCTGTTCACCAATACCAAGATCTAGACCTAGAGATCCTCAAGGCCATATTAGAGAACTACCTCCCCAGCCTCCTCGAAATCTTCTAGAACCATTCCAACCGGAGTCCATGGTTATTCATATCATACTATCAACCTTGATGTCGCAGTTAGGAAACCGCTAAGACGCAAAGACGCTAAGTTTTATAAGGGCTGGCGAATAAATTTTGCTTGAATCGGGCTTCACCCAATAGGTGAATGAAGTTCATACATGACGTTTTATATGAATTGTCATATTTGAGAGTTTTTTGATCAGAAAAATGGGTAGAAATAACAAGAACCCAACTTTTCAATCTTCTTTGCGTCTTCGCGCCTTTGCGGTTCAAAATCAACTGCGGAATTAAGGATCAAGCACCAAAAAGCTTTTAGCGGAATTTCGCGTCTTT
>CAYWAG010000019.1:0-12897 GCA_964455925.1 uncultured Verrucomicrobiales bacterium
TCAGGAAAAATCAATCACGTCCTAATGTAACGAACTAATATTTCAGGACACTAGCGCTCCGTTCAGCAAACCCGCTATTATCCCCCTGAGAAGGCCAGAAAAAGCCACCTCCTCAGGTTCCGCCTCAATCCTGTTCTAGGAAGAAAGCACGGTATTGTTCGGCGGTTGGGTTTCGCCCCCTAACCCGGGGTGCCGGTTGGCGTATGTCATTGCGCTTTGCACAATGACACGCCGCCCTCTACCCCGGGCTTTGGGCTTTCTCCCCTATCGGGGAGACCTATCCGCGAAGCTTGACGAATTACCCCGTAGCATAAGGCTCTCCTGCGAAATCTATTGTGGTATTCCTATTCTGCATTGGACCCCTTTTATCATACCTGAATAGTTACCTCTCCACACAAACCCGAGAAGAACCGTGTCATACTTGCAAGGGCGGACTTTTGCCTCTCAATCACGCGCAAAGGCCATTGTAAATGGCCGCTGTCGCTCTGTCGAAGGCTAGAAGCCTTCTCCCCGATTATGCTCCTCGCATGATGGATAGCTCGGCGAGGGAGATCATGGAGTTATAGAGATCTTCCCTAGGAGCGTTTTTGAGCGTATCAATGGTGATGGCGCGGCTAACATCGAAGTAACCTGATTTAGTGCGGCGGAGAGCACTGAGGTGGGCACCACAGCCCAGGTCCTGCCCCATATCATGTGCGTATGTGCGCACATAGAAGCCCTTAGAGCACTCCACCGTGAACTCTACCTCGGGGAGTTCGATGCGTGAGAGTTTATAATCATAGACCGTGACAGGGCGCGGCGGGCGATCCACGGTCTGCCCTTTGCGCGCGAGCTTATAGAGCGGGACGCCGTCCTTCTTAATGGCGGAGACCATGGGAGGGATTTGCTCAAAGGCACCAACGTATTCATTAAAGGCGTCATCAATCTGCTGATCGGTAAAGGCAGGCACATCTGCAGTGGTAAGGACGTCGCCCTGCTTATCCTGCGAGGTCGTGGTGGAGCCTAGCGTCATAGTGCCCTCATAGGTCTTGTTCTCCGCCATGAGAAGATCCTGCAGTTTGGTCGCCTTCCCGATGACGAGAATGAGTAAGCCGGTAGCCATGGGGTCTAACGTCCCGCAATGGCCGATCTTCTTAATGTTCAGAGAGCGTCGCGCAATCGCGACGACATCATGCGATGTCATGTCAGTAGCCTTATCGATCAAAAGGACTCCACTAGGGGTCTGGGCAGGAGGAGATTGCATACGAGAATTATGTCAGAATGGTGGTTCACCTCCCTCGCATGAGGCGCAGCTCAGAACAGAGAATGCGAGTGACCCTAGCAGGGAGGGAAGGCGTCTTACAGTGCCTGTCCTATAACGGCAAGCACTTGTTCGGCACATTTTTCAAACGGGACGCCCTGCACGCCAGCCCCCGCTGCCATGCGGTGCCCGCCCCCTCCGAACTGGGCACAAACCTTAGAGACATCGATCGCCTCATCCTTAGAGCGCATAGAGAGACGGGTAATCCCCTTCCCAGAGTCCTCTAGGGTAAAGCAAACCCGCACGCCCGAAATCCCCCGGAGTAGATCCATAAGCCCCTCCATATCACCACTCTGCACCCCGATGCGCTGCTGCGCCTCGTCCGTGACCTCCCAGTACGCCACCTGCCCCTCATGCGCGAGGGTAAAGCGCTGTAAACACTCCCGCAGGATCTCTATGCGACGCACGCTGTGGTTAAAGTAGGTCGCCGCGTTTAAGGCTGCCACATCCGCCCCCATGCCGACTAGAGACGCCATCGTGGAGTATGTCTGTGCCGTGGAGTTCGAGTATTGGAGCGAGCCTGTATCGGTAGAGATCGCCACGTAGAGGGCGTCACGTGATTGGTCCGGGAGCGGTAGCCCTGATTCTGTTAGGAACTTATAGAGAATCTCCCCCGTGGCGGCGGACTCTGTCTCTAGGAGCAGCGCATCTCCGTAACGCTCATTCGTAATGTGGTGATCAATGGTAAGCACACGCGGAGCACTGAGCTGCGCCAGCAGCTCCTCCCCCAGGCGCTCGATGGTAGCGCAGTCCAGCGCGATCACGAGGTCCGCCTCCAGGGGCGCTGTCACAGACTCCACCGCGCAGGTGTCTGTCTGCAGAAACTCTAGATACGCGGGGACGGCATCCTGGTTCACACAGGTCACCTGCTTCCCATATGCCTGTAAGCTCGCTGAGAGCGCTAGGCAAGAGCCGATGGCATCCCCATCGGGGCGATAGTGTGCGAGGACAATGATCGAGTCCGCAGCATCGATCATCTCCAGAGCACTGGCGTAGGAGCAAGGGGTGGCGGAGTTTGGAGTAAGCTTCATCCCTCCACCCTAGGCACAGCGTAATGGATGTGGATAGTATTTTTCCCACCTCATTGAGCTTACTATGAAAGTAGTAAAAATTTATTTACTTGTGCTTCTAGGTTATTGAGATAGGTTCTCGACACTTTAAGAACGCGAGAGCGCTCCTAGGGTTAACAAGAGTTTGATATGAAAACAGAAGACCGATTAAATTTACCCTCTCCGCCCGCTAAGGAATGGAAAGCAATCGTGAGAGAATTTGCGAAGCCCCGCGCGGGGATGGCTAGCTGGCAGCTCGTCAACACGGTAGGATCCTATGTTGCCCTATGGGTAGCCATGTTCTTCCTGCTGAACTACGTGCCAAAGCCATGGAACTGGGTTTCTTGCGTTCCGGTAGCCCTCGTGGCAGGCGCGATGCTCGTCCGCGTCTTTATCATCTTCCACGACTGCGGACACGGATCGTTCTTCCGGTCTAAGAAGCTGAACGCGTTTTGGGGGAACATTACGGGCACCCTCGCCTTTACCCCATACGTGCACTGGTCCTGGGAGCATAAGACGCACCACGCCCACAACGGTCGCCTAGATCGCCGTGGCATCGGTGACATCTGGACCATGACGGTAGAGGAATACCTCCAGGCTACTCCTAAGCGACGCTTTCTCTACCGCTTAGGGCGTAACCCGATCGTCCTCTTCGTGATCGGACCGATGTGGACCTTCATGATTAACCACCGCTTCCCACTCCCGCAGGCACGCCGTAAGGAGAAGATCTCCGTGATCTGGAGTAACCTTATGATTGCCGCGATGGTGCTCATCCTTGGGTTCAGCTTTGGGTGGCTTACCTACCTCTACCTTACCCTAATGGTAATGACCGTCGCATCCACGCTTGGGGTCTGGCTCTTCTACGTTCAGCATCAGTTTGAGGACACCTACTGGGAGTCTGGCGAGAACTGGGACTACTTTAAGGCCGCTATTTATGGTAGCTCCTTCTACAAGCTCCCGCGTGTGCTACAGTGGTTCTCTGGTAACATCGGCTTCCACCACATTCACCACCTCAGCTCCATGATCCCGAACTACAACCTCGAGCGCTGTCACCTCTCACACTCCATGTTCCGTGATGTCAAGCCACTGACACTGCTCAAGAGTATCCAGTGCATCAACTTCCGCCTCTGGGACGAGGAGTCCATGAAGCTCATCACCTTTAAGCAACTACGCAAGAAGCTACAGCGCCCTGCTATGGGGTAAAGATCTCCCACCCGCTCGTACGCGCTAAACCGCATACCGTGCATGAACATTGTAAAAAGCCCTTCGTCCTAATGACGGAGGGCTTTTTTTATCCCCAATGTCATTCTTCTGTCTTATGTGGATATCGGCGTGCCCAGAGGTAGAAGATTATGGTTCCGGCGAGCAAGAACCAGGACTGCCAGCCGAGGACGGTAGCAAAGCCTGAGCGTGCCTCTGTGCTGGCATCATTAGCGGTGGCTAAACCGGGACGACTGGCGTAGAGCACGGCCTGCGCAAAGATGAGGGAGGCTAGACCGTAGCCTAGATTCAGCGCCATATTCTTCACGCTTAACACCGTCGCGCGGCGCGAGGAGTCCGCGTATTTATGGAGGTTATTATCAGAGATATATCCGAACAGCCCAAAGGTGGTCATACAGAGCACGCTGGGCAGGAAGCCGTAGATCGGGATCGTTAATCCCACACCGAATAATCCCACAAATGCCATCACAGCCACAACGGTCAGAGAGGTGGCAGGCGTAAAGCGGCGGTCTAGCCAGCGCGCAAAGGTCGGGGTCACCATCCCTAAGATCCCCGCACTCGCCCCCATAAAGCCCCATGACCACGCGGGCAGTGCGATCTCACGGTAATATTCGCTGGTGACCGTCGCATAGTTACGGATAAAGGCATCGATCAAGACCGTGCCGATAATCACGATGGCGACCTTACGGGTCGTAAAGGACCAGCGCAGCGTTTGCACCGTGAGCTTCCAGACCTCGCCAAAGGCACCTCGCTTTAATGGTTGCTTCTCGCCCACCTCCCGCATTTGGAGTGCGACGACGAGGCAGCATAGCCCTTGGAAGAACACGAGCCAGATCGGTAAGCGCATCGTTTGCTCCGCCGTTAGGACGACATCGATGCCTACCCAGGAAAAGAGTGCATTCAGGGGGCGTGGATCATAGAGTAAGCCCCCACACAACATCGCTACGAGAAACCCCGCCGACCGTGCCCGCATGACTACCGGTAGCACCTTATCGGCCCAGCTACCCGACTGCCCCTTAGCCTCCAGCGTATCATAAGCCAGGGACTGATCCGCCCCACTCGCGGCTGCCTCAGACACCCCAGAGAGGATCCGGTTCGTCACACACATCAGCAGTAAGACCCATCCGCCATGCACAGGAGCGGTCAGGAGTAACCCCATCTCGATGACCATTAAGACCGCCGAAAAGACGACCAGCTTGCGGCGCCCTATCGTATCTGCCAGCGCGCCAGAGGGAATCTCTAACAGCAGGATGGTCAATGCCCACAGCGCGTTCAGACGGGAATAATCCTCTAGACGGATACCGAGGTCGACAAAGAGCACCGCTAACACGGGATAATACGCCCGCGCATTATACAGCACCGTAAAGATCAGGTAGAGCCGCACATTTCGCTCGGCAAAGGGCGAGACCGCCCTCGCCTCACTCACGCCTGCCCCCTCTCCTCACGAGGACGCAAGATCAAATGGCTCACCAGCCAATACGCCGAGGCATAAAACAAGAGCGCTGCGATCCCGACATGCAGCACCTGCACCCATGGTAAGATCCCCACATGCCCCAGAATAATCCCCATCACCATCAGAGCCAGCACCATAAACAGGATACTCCCCTCCAGCAGGTAAAAGAACCCGCGACGGCGCAGGATAAACCACGTAAACAATCCTGCTAAGACCAGCACAGACCATGAGAACGCACGGTGAAAGTAATACACCGTCATCCCCTGCAGTTGCTGCGTCCAGCTGGCACGATCCGCGCCATAGTTCTCCTTTGCCAGGGCATCCGTCACCTCCCGTAACTGCGCCCCCGCCAGCCCCTCGACAATGAGAAACACGACGATCGCCCCCGCACACCATACGGCACCAGGCCCCACCGCATCACGGCGCTTATCCATCCGCCATTGCACATCCACGATGCCTACGATCAGGAAGATCATGAGCAGGAACGCCAGAGCCAAGTGCGTCGTAATCACCCCGGGCTGTAATCCACTGTAGACCACGCGCGCGCCCAGCCACGCGTTCGCTAACACCGTCAGTAAGGACAGCCCTGTCATCCAGCGCAGGCGCGCGCCTGATCCCCTGACGCATAAGGATAGGATAAACGCCACTAAGGTCGTGAGTAACATCGGGAGCGCAAAGAGGCGATTAATGAACTCGATCCAAGTATGCATGGGGTTAAACTCCTCATGCAGGGACTCCCGCGTGATCTCATCTGGGTTTCTCCCCGCGCGCTCTGCCTTTGCCTTAAACCGCTCTAAGTCAATACGTGAAAAGTCCACCTGCTGGACCGACACCGGAGGAATCAGGCTCGCCCAACACTTAGGCCAATCCGGGCACCCAAGCCCAGACCCAGTCGCGCGTACGATCGCACCGGCAAAGATTAAGACCATCAGACTGATCATCGCAGCCTGCATCCAGCGTAATAACATTTTCATTCCGCAGGCAACATACGTGCTGACCTCCCCATGGCAAGGGGGAAAATCACACCCAATAGGAGTTGACACCATCGTGCCTTAAAGTGTATCAAAAGACACTAGAAAACCCTAGAAACCACCTCGTGAGCGCTCAACGATTCAGTTTTGAAGGGGAATATGAGCACAAACTGGACAAGAAGTTACGTGTCTCAGTCCCCTCCTCATGGCGACCCTCTGCTGGAGGCTCGTTCGGGCTGCGCTTGCTTAAGTGGGAACTCTCAGGCATCCCAGTGATTAAGGCGCTCACCGATGAGGCATTCACGGCGGCACTGGAGTCTATCCAGAACTCAGACCTTCCCGCGGGAGTAAAGAGCCGCCAAAAAGCCGCCCTCCACACCCATAACCAACCCGTCTCTGTCAACGAGCAGGGCAAGCTCCTGATCCCTAAGAAGTTTGCCGAGGAGCGCGGACTACAGGGCGACGGGGCGATCCACTTTCTCGGACGGGGCAACTACTTTGAGATCGTTACCCCTACGAACTACGAGGCACTCTACGCGAACGAGCAAGACATCCTCGGCACCCTCTACGACACCCTAGACTTCGGATAATCCCCCACCCCCTCATACCATGACCTCCTCACGACCTCCAGCCCCTGCCGACCAACTTGGTGGGTCTGACTACCACATTCCAGTGCTACCGACACAGGTTCTGGAGGCCTTTGCGCGCCCTACCCCGCCCTCGGAGCTAACGATCGTAGACGGCACCGCTGGCGGAGGAGGACACTCCGAGCTCCTCCTGCAGCAAGGGTACCGCGTGATCGCGCTGGACAGAGACCAGGACTCGCTGGCAGAGACCGCCCGCCGGCTCTCCTCCTACGGGGACCAGTTCACCAGTGTGCACTGTAACTTCTCAGAGCTAGATCAAGCCCTAGAAAGCCTTGGGATCGCGCAGGTAGATGGTATTCTCGCGGACTTTGGGGTCTCCTCGCACCAGCTGGATGAGGCCACCCGCGGGTTCTCCTTTATGCGGGAGGGACCGCTGGATATGCGGATGAACCAGTCCCAGCCGCTCACCGCACGCGACATCATAGAGACCTACTCCCAGGATGAGCTTAAGCGCATCTTCCGCGAATACGGCGAGGAGAAGCATGCGGCTAAGATCGCCCGCTGTCTCCTAGAAGATCGCGGTGAGAAGACCTTTGAGACCACACTGGCACTGGCAGACTACATTCAGCGTCTGATCGGTAAGCGGGAGAAGATTCACCCCGCCACCCGCGTCTTTCAGGCCCTGCGCATCGAGACCAACGATGAGCTGGGTGAGATCCGCACTCTCATGGAGAAGTCCCTCAACGCCCTTGCGCCAGGAGGACGGCTCGCCCTCATCTCCTTCCACAGCCTAGAGGACCGCCTCGTCAAGCGGTTCATGGTACAGCACAGTAAGGAGACCATCGACCGCCCCGAGTGGCCAGCGCCACGCCCAAACCCCGACTACAAGCTCAAGACCCTCACACGTAAGCCCCTCATCGCAGATGCCGCTGAGTGCGAGCGTAATGTCCGCTCCCGCACCGCTAAGCTGCGCGTCGCAGAGCGGCTCTAACTCCCCCCTTCATTTAACCTTCTCCGCTTAACTCCCCTCCCTTGACCTATGTTTAAAAAGCTCAACAACCTCTTCTACATCCTCTGTTATGGAGCGGTCTTCTCTGCCGCTGTCGCCGCCGGCATCAACTACGTCATCATCAAAAACGCCCAAACCGTAATGCAGCGTAAGATCGACAAGGTAGAAAAGCAGATCTCCAATAACCAAACCCTCTTCACACAATACCAGGCAGAGGCACAGAACACGAACAACCGCTTCCTCCTTAAGGAGCGGGTAAAGGCGCTCGATACCGACCTCCGCCCTATTAATCCACGGAAGGTCATCACCATCAGCGCCTATCAGTCTCCAGAGCTTGCCTCTCGCTAAGGGCGCGCCGCCTCGCTCACTCCCCCCCATATCCTGTGAACAGTTACACTCGATACCTGATCAGTGCTGGGGTGATGACCCTAGCGCTCACGGTTCTGTCCTCCAGGGTCATCCAGCTCCAATGGCTGAGTAATGACGGATCAGATGCGACGCAGAAGCGCTCTCTGGTACGGACGGAGGTAAAGCCTGCCTACCGGGGGCTCATCGTTGACCGGAACGAGGAGCCCCTGGTGGTAAACGTCCCGCTGACGGATCTCCACGTAGACCGCTACCACATGGATGATGAGAACGTCATCTCCTGGGCGGTCGCCTACCGTCAGCTCCAGGGGAGCGAAAAGTGGCTCTACGCCAGTGAGGAAGAGCGGGAAGACATGCTGTCAGAGCGCCGCTTCTACCTGATTAATAACGCCCTCGCCGTGGACCTCATCCGCGAGCATAAGGAGATCGCAGTGGAGCTGCTAGCCACCCCGCTAAAGATCCCCGCAGACCAGCTCATGGCAGAGCTAGATCACCCAAAGAAGCGCTCCTTCCGCCTGAAGAAAGACCTCGCCGAAACCGAGGCATCCTACCTCAAGCGGCTCATGCGCGAGAACTACCTCTTCGGGTTCGACTTTAAGAAGCAGCTCACCCGCCATTACCCAAACCCCACCCTCGCGACTCACCTCATCGGGTTTACGCGCGACTACACCGGTCAGGCGGGTCTAGAGCTACGCTATAATGACCAGCTCGCGGGACAGGATGGATACCATAAGCGCCGCAGTAACCCGAACAACCTCTCCATCTATAACCGCAACGACGAGATTAAGCAACCCACCCCCGGTCTCAACATGGTGCTCTCCATCGACCTAGGACTACAAGCCATCGTCGATGAGGAACTAGAGGCAGGTCTCAAACACGCCCAGGCGCAGCAAGGCTGCGCCATCCTCATGCAGCCAGAGACCGGTGAGATTCTCGCGCTCGCCAGTCGCCCTCATTATAATCTAAATACTAAGGAAGGCATCGCCGACGGTAGCCGTAACTACATCTTTAAGAGCGCGCTAGAGCCAGGATCCACCATCAAGGTGCTCACTGCCGCCGCCGCCATGAACGAGAGGCTGGTCTATCCCCGCACCTCCATTAACTGCGAGAACGGCTACTTTAACGACGGTGGGGTCATCGTAAAGGACGCCTACCCGCGCTCCAGCCTCACCGTCACAGAGATCCTCGCCCAGTCTAACAACATCGGCACATATAAGATCGGGCGACAGCTCGGGCGCGAGCGCTTCTTTGACTACCTCGCTAGCTTCGGCATCGGTGCCCCCTACCCTCCTAGACTGGCATGGCGAGGTCACGACTAAGGGCACCGTCTCCGCGAACTCACGCCAAGAGTTCGCCAGCGCCACCTTTGGCTACGCCATCTCGGTCACCCCCATGCACATGGCGATCGCCTACTCTGCCATTGCTAACGATGGCGTCCTCATGCACCCCATCCTCGTTAAGCAGATCGTCGCTAACGACGGCAACATCATCAAGGATAACCCTATTAGAGCGGAGCGCACCGTCCTCCGCAGCAGTACAGCCCGCAGCCTACGCACCGCCCTTATCCGGGTGACCGACCCCGAGCATGGCACCGCCAAGCTCGCCCGTGTCCCGGGGTTCCACGTCGCGGGTAAGACCGGCACTAGCCGAAAGTGGGACAACGGATACAAGGCCGGACGCGTCATCTGCTCCTTTGGCGGCATGATGCCCGCACATGACCCTAAGCTCGTATGCTACATCGTCGTCGATGAGCCTCAGACCACCACCGTCAACCGCTACGGCGGCACCCTCGCCGCCCCCATCTTCTCCCAGATCGCCAGACGCGCCGCACAGCACATGAACCTCATCCCAGGCCCATAACACCACCCTCTCCTCCTTCATTTTCGCGCTTGCATTATCTAGGCGGGGGGCATAACGTGCGCCCCTATGTTTTCCCAATTAGGCGACTCCCTCGACAAAACGTTTCGGAACTTACGCGGTGTAGGCAAGATCTCTGAGAAGAATATCAAAGATTCCATGCGCGAGATTCGGCTGTCTCTCTTAGAGGCAGACGTAGAGATGAGCGTGGCAAAGGAGCTGATCGAAGCCGTGCAGAAGAAGGCGCTAGGCTCCGATGTCCTGAAGTCCATCAAGCCAGGAGAACAGATCGTCAAGATTTTCCAGGACGAGCTCGTCGCCCTTCTCGGGTATGATAATGAGGCCCTGAACCTCTCTGCCCCAGGGCATATCCTCATCTGCGGTCTGAACGGTGCGGGTAAGACCACCACCACCGCTAAGCTCGCCCACCGGCTAAAGAAAGATGGCCGCCGCCCAGCCGTGATCGCCTGTGACCTCTACCGTCCAGCCGCCATTGACCAGCTCGCTAAGCTAGCAGAGCAGGTCGGCGTGCTCTGCTACACCCCAGATGCTGGTGAGAAAGATGTCCTAAAGGTCGCTAAGGCGGGTAAAAAATGGGCCGAAGAGCAAGGCGCGTCCGTGCTAATCTTTGACACCGCTGGTCGCCAAGAAGTCGATGACAACCTCGTCGCAGAGCTCAAATCTGTCGCGAAGTTCCTTAAGCCGCAAGAGACCCTCCTCGTCGCAGATGCCGCTACTGGTCAGCAAGCCGTCTCTGTCGCACAAACCTTTGATGAGGCCGTTGGTCTCTCCGGGATCGTCCTAACTAAGCTCGATGGTGATGCTCGCGGTGGTGCCGCTCTGTCCATGCGTGCCGTCACCGGCTGCCCGATCAAATACATCGGTGAAGGAGAGAAGATGGACCAGCTCGCCGCCTTCCACCCGACCCGGATGGCAGACCGAATCCTAGGCATGGGTGACGTCGTCACCATGGTAGAGCAGGTCAGCGAGAAGATCGACGAGAAGAAAGCCATGAAGTCTGCCGAGCGCATGGCATCTGGTCAGTTCGACTTTAACGACTTCCTGGACCAGATGAAGATGATCCAGAGCCTCGGCCCGCTAGAGGGGCTCATGGGGATGCTCCCAGGCATGAAGAACCTTAAGAAGCAGCTCCCTAAGGACGCCTTCGACGATAAGCGTATCAAACACATGGAAGCGATCGTCCTCTCTATGACCCCAAAGGAGCGCGTCAAACCAGAGATTATTAAAGGCTCACGCCGTAAGCGCATCGCCGCTGGTGCCGGGCGTCCAGTCTTAGAGGTAAACCAGCTGCTCAAGCAGTTTGGACAAATGCGTAAGATGATGAAGTCCAAGGGCAAGATGGCAGCCATGATGAAGCAAATGGGTGGTATGGAAGGCATGGGCGGTCTCATGGGGGGTCTGGGTGGAGGCAAGGGCAAGCTCCCATTCTAAGCCCTCAGAGCAACTCCCCACACATTCTCTACGCCCCCATTCTGAACAATATAGATTATGTTACTCGGTGTAAACATTGACCACATCGCCACGCTACGCCAAGCGCGCTACCGCACGATGTTAGACTCCCCAAACGCAGAGCCATCCCCACTCACTGGTGCGCTGGACTCGCTGGCGGGTGGGGCAGACTCCATCACCCTCCACGTACGGGGCGACCGCCGCCACGTGCAAGAGAGCGACGCCTTTCTCGTGCGCGAACAGTGCCAGCTCCCGCTAAACCTAGAGATGGGGAACACGCAGGAACTCATCGACATCGCACTCCGCCTGAAGCCCGACTTCGTCTGTCTGGTCCCAGAGACCCGGGAGGAGATCTCTACCGAAGGGGGGCTAGACGTCGTCACGCACGAGTCCAACCTAGAGCCAACGCTCGCCACCCTCCAGGGTGCAGGCATCAAGGTGAGCCTCTTTATCGATCCCGTAGCGGAGCACGTAGAAATGGCGCGCAAGCTTGGGGCTGAGATGATCGAGCTACACACCGGATGCTTTGCCAATGCGACTGGAGAAGCTCAGACCGCAGAGGTAGAGCGCCTATCAGCGGCGGCTACCCTCGGACATAACCTGGGACTACAGGTGAATGCTGGGCATGGGATCAACTACGACAACATTCGCGCCCTCTACACCGTCCCGCACCTCGTTGAGCTAAACATTGGGCACTCCATCGTCGCCCGTAGTGTCCGTGTAGGAATGCAGCAGGCGGTGGCAGAGATGCGCGCACTCTGTGACGCTTACCCCACGCTTACCCCATAGGCTGATGCTCTACGGAATTGGGATCGATGTCGTGGAGGTGGACCGCATACGCTCCTCACTCTCGACCTACGGGGACCAGTTCCTCGCCCGTATCTTTACGCCCACAGAGCAGGAATACTGTGAGCAGCAGAAGCAGCGCGAACTCAGTTACGCTGCCCGCTTTGCGGCTAAGGAGGCGATCGCCAAGGCCTTTGGCACAGGGATCGGCAAATCCATTGGGTGGACAGACCTAGAGATCCAGCGCCGTGAAAGCGGCGAACCCTGTGTAGCCCTCCACGGCAGAGCCGCCGACCTCGCCGCCTCGCTAAAGGTCACAGAAGTCAAGATCTCCCTCACCCACGCTCAGCACTACGCCGCCGCGAATGCGGTGATCCTCATAGCGTCATAAAGGTAAAGCAACTATTCAGGTATAGGGGAAGAGAGACCGAGTATTACACGGTCAACTTCGCGGTGATGCCACCCTGATAAGGGTGGATTTTCAAAGCCCAGGGTTACGATGAGCGTCCAAGGCGGCTTTAGCCGACTTAGCTCAGCGTTACCCTGGGTGATGATCCCGAAACCCCAACCGCCGAACGAAAAGGTTCTTTCTCCCTTTCACTCCATTGAGGCGGAACCTCAGAAAACGGACGATTCTAGCCTAACACTCCGTTAGATACACTCGCTGTTTATCCTCACGAAGGCCCGAAAAAGCCACAAAACCTCTAGTTCCGCCTCAGACCAGTGCTAGGGAGGAACAATTGCATTGTTCGGTGGGTTGATTTTTGCGCGTAAACCCAGGGTAAGAATGCGCTAAGTCGGCTTACGCCGCCTTGGACGCGCATTCTA
>CAYWAG010000020.1:0-12867 GCA_964455925.1 uncultured Verrucomicrobiales bacterium
ACCCCTTGTAGCAGGATAAGAACAAATTATCCCATTGGAAGGTCCTCGACTTATAATCCCTCCTTCTCCTAAAGTGCTCAATGTGTTGCTTAACAGCATTTTCAGAGTTCGGCTGGTCGCCAAGGATACGGCATTCACAGTAGCCGCAGTAGGCTCCTTTTATATCGGGAAAGTGCTCCCCTCCCTGCATCAAGCTCAGAGCCTGGCGAATAGAGCAGTAGTCGTTGCGACTCAGATTATCCCATATTTGGGTCACATAATCATAATCCTGTAAACACTCAGGGGCTAAGGGGCGTTTAAGTGCTCTCATCCCTTATGCTGAGCTAGGCGTTGTTTATACCCTACTAAGCGCAGGCGACGCTGGAGGTCTAGGTGCGACGGGTGGGTCACTCCATACTCACTCCCAAAGAGTTCTACTTCCTGCTTAGCTCGCACCGTATCCGCCTCGACTAAATCAACCAGACGAAGGTATTCTTGGTTAATCTCCAGATTCATGGGAAGAGGGTTTACCCCCATAGTTTCCGCCAATACAGTGGCGCTGTCTAGACCTCGTGTGTAGGAAGAGGCTGCAAAAACAGCACCATCATCGAGAATATATAACAGATCACTCCGAGTAGTCGAAAGCACTTGAGGGCTATGTGTGGTCACAATAAACTGAATGTTCGGGAAGGTCTTGCTCAGATTCTCTAATACCGTTTGCTGCCATCTAGGGTGCAGATGGAGGTCTACTTCATCAATGAGGATAATCCCCTCTCCGTGAAGGGGGTTCTCTAAGCTCGGGTTCATCATGGAGAGGCGTCTACTAATATCTCCGACTAGAGCCATGAGTGACTTTTCCCCTTGGGAGAGTTGGTTAACGTTCAGTTCTTGTCCTCCTTTATCCACCAGCATCCTCACAGGTTGGCGCTTGATCCTGAGGTTCTTAAAATCCCCCATAAACACCTCGATCGCAGCTCTGACCGCATTCAGCTGGCGATCTTTCTGTGAGAGTAAGCGTTCTTGCACGTGTTCCCATTGGCTTTCGTCCTCCCAGGTAAGGCTTTTCAGATATTCTAGCATCTGTTGAGATGGGGCTGTTTCGTTCTCCTTATCTTCTCGTTCTCTGTACCACTCGAAAAAACGTCGAAAGTTTACGCCCGAACTCAGGGCTCCATCATACCCATCAATCTGTGTGAAGGTATGCCTCGTTCTAATCTTTAAGGGGATATCTAATACTACACGTTCTGTTGAGTAATAGGCCATAAGTGGCAGGTTTGCACTCTCTGGACTTTCCGTATAAACCGTGCGAATTTGATCTGCTAAGCTTGAAACTCCCACTAAGGCACTTGTCAGCTCGGATTTCTTTCCTTTCCGGGACTTGGCAATCTGCCAAGTATGGTAAAATCCCTTATGGCAGACAGAGAGTTCTACCCCCGCGCCATCAGCCTCGTTGTTAATCTCTAGCTGCTGAATCTCTGCCCCCCTTCCCTTCTCCTTCAGGATTCTAGCGTTCAGCCAGCTTAACCCTAATACGATCGATTCGAGAATACTTGTTTTCCCTGCACCATTATTGCCAATAAACACGATCGGAGCGGTGGATTCAGTCACCGTATAATGGAAGTCCAACTGTAACTCCTTAAAGCGCATGAAGTTCTTTAAGGTCAAGGATTCAAGTTTCATAGCATGAGGTTAATGCAGGGGGCGTGGATTGTCGAGAGCGCGATTCAAGAATGCTCACCTGATACATGAAACGTAAACTTGCTAGCACTACGAGTTCTCACTAGCATTGTGAGCATGAAGTCAGAACTCGAAACGCTCAAAAATGTCGGGCCGAAGGTGGCGAGCCTCTTACAGGTGGCAGGGATCGAGACGGTGGCCCAGTTCTATGCAGTCGGGGCACGGGAGGCGACAAAGCGGATCTTCCTCGCCAACGAGATGCAGACGCATGCGATGTATTACTACGCACTCACTGCCGCAGAGCAGCAGCGCGGGGTCTTTAGCTTTGATGCCGTCGAGAAGGCGGAGCTAAAGATGCAGTATAGAGAGCTGATGGGTGAGATCGGGCTGGGCTAATACTGCCTTACCAGCCTAGGCGCTCTAGGTGCTCGGTCACACAGGCGACCACCCCCTCGAGGTCGTAGTCACCCGTGTTAATGACGATGGCATCATCAGCAGGCTTAAGCGGAGCGGTCTTACGTGAGCTATCTTGCCTATCACGCTCCGCGATCGAGTCCGTGATCCCCTCTGCCTCACGTCGCGCCTGACGGATCTTCTCGCTCGCATTAAAGAAGAACTTGTAAGGACTCTCCGCAAAAACGACAGTCCCGATGTCACGTCCCTCCATCACCACATCACTCGTCTCTAAGTAAGCACGCTGCTTCTGCAAGAGGATTTGGCGGAGCTCAGGAATCTTAGAGACCATAGAGACGGCATTGTTAATCTCCGTAGAGCGTAACTCCTCGGTCAGCACCTGTCCGTCAAAGCCGACCGTAGAGAGATGCCCCGTCTCATCTACCCCACATTCCAGCTCGATCGACGGAAGAGCAGCCACAATCGCCTCTTGGTCAGCAGGGTCAATCCCCATCTGCATAACCTTCCACGCCATAGCGCGATACATCGCACCAGAGTTGACCATAACAAGGTTCAAGCGTTGCGAAAGAACCTTAGCGACACTACTCTTACCAGAAGCAGCCGGACCATCAATAGCAATTGCACGAGACATACCAGCACCCTAATCACCGCCCTCACCTCCTCACAACTAAAAAATACAAATCCCACCTCACCCCCAAAAAATGAATTCATTCGCTTACATTTACCTAAATAGAAACAAACGCTTACATTTACCCAAATGCTAGCAAACACTTACATTCACCCAAAAGAAATCAATCGAATACATTTACCCTAATGAAAACGATTATTAACATTTGACGAAGAAGAAAATATCGTGCACAAACCTAAGTAGTATGGACATTATCTCACCTGAGCAGCTCGGAGCAGTGATCCAAGAAAAGCGAAAAAGCCTCGACTACACACAACAAAGCCTCGCCGACGCAGTAGGCGTAAGTCGACTTTGGGTGAACCAGATCGAACAAGGAAAGAAAGAAAACGCCTCACTACAACTCATCATCCGCACCCTTAACACCCTCGGGCTCACCCTCAGAGCCGTGCACAAAGACTCCGGCCCAGATACCCTCAACCGCGTGTTCGAAGACCTATGATAGACGTCCTCCACATCTACTACGAAGGCGACGTAGTCGGCTACCTCCACTACGACCGCTCCAGCGACAGCCTCACCCTGACCTATGCCCGGAGCTGGTATGATCAGCCCCAGTTTTTCCCAGCCTCCCTCTCACTGCGGCAGCGGACGAATGAGGACGCCCCCGTACGGACATTCCTATGGGGTCTACTACCAGATAACCCCAGCGTCCTAGAGGCCTGGGGCAAAAGCTTCCATGTCTCCCCCAGAAATCCCTTTGACCTTCTCAAGCACGTCGGAGAAGACTGCGCAGGAGCCCTACAGCTCATCCGTCCACATCGCATAGAGCGCATTCTGAGCGGCGAGCTAGACCGCCTTACGCCTCTGACTAAAAAGCAAGTCAAAGGACGCCTAGACAAGCTCCTCTCACAAAGTTCCTCCCGTCCGATCCGGACGGAAGGGCGCTTTAGCCTCGCGGGAGCACAGCGCAAGGATGCCTTACAGCTTATTGGTCGCAAGTGGCATCACCCCGAGGGCAGGCACCCTACCACACACATTATTAAGCCGCAGATCGAGTTTGATCACCACTCGCTCAACGAGCACTTTTGCCTCACCCTAGCGCGTCTCAGCGGTCTGCCTGTCCCATCTACCAGCTTGCTCGACTTTGGCGAGTTTCACGCCCTGGTCGTTAAGCGCTACGACCGGCAACCAGGGGACAACGGGAGCTACACACGTATTCACCAAGAGGACTTCTGCCAAGCACTCGCCATCCACCCATCGCTTAAATATGAGAACGAAGGTGGTCCCTCCGTAAGCCAGATCATCAGGATTCTCCGTCAGTTCTCAATGACTGCCTCCCATGACATCGACAACTTTATCCGCGCCCTAGCGCTGAACTGGGTCGTGCTGGGCACGGATGCCCACGCTAAGAACTACTCCCTCCTCATCGCCCCGCAGAGTACCTTTCGCCTCGCCCCCTTCTATGACATCGCCAGCTTCCTCCCGTATCTAGAGCCAAACCAACGGAAGATCGACTTTGCCATGAAATACGGGAGCAAATACCGGGACTCATACCTCGGGCTAGAGCAGTGGCTAGGAATGGCTACAAAAGCTCAGCTCCCGCCTAAGCAAGTGCTCACCATCGTGACGACCTACCTAGAGAACCTCCAGTCCGCACTGCCCAAAGCCTACCGCGCAGTCGGTAAGAAACACGACTGCGCCTTCCTAACCGCCCTCTACCAGTCCATCACACAGCGGCTAGAGCGCTGCCAGAGCCGCCTGATAGAGAAGTAATCCCACTACCAACCCGAAGCCATTACCAGAATTCTGTTGCGCAACGGGCTATGATAGGGCATAGTGTCTCTATTATGAGTATTTTATCTACCGACTCCGCCGTGATGGAGCAAACCCGTGGACTCTGTGAGGCGATCGTCAATGATACTGCCTTTAAGACCATGCACGCCGATGTAGAGACCTTCCTGTCAGATAATGCAGCGCGCGAGGCCTACCAAAACGTCCACCAAAAAGGGGCGGAGCTCCAAGACAAGCAACGCATCGGCGTCGAGCTGACGGCACAAGAGATGACCGACTTCGAGCTCTCTCGTGAAGAACTCCTCGCGAACCCTGTTGTTATGGGCTTCATGAAGGCACAGCAAGAGCTCCAAACCCTGCAGAAGCAAGTCAACGACCAGCTTAGCCTTACCATTGAGCTTGGGCGTCTCCCCTCTGCAGAAGAGATCGCAGAAGCAAGCTCTGGCGGTGGTTGCTGCGGTGGCGGCGGCGGTGGTGGTTGCGGCTGCTAGTCCCCCCCACACACTTTACGAAACCAAGCACCATGCCCGTAGTTTAGGGCTGGTGCTTTTTTTTTGCTGAGACTACAGAATTCAGTTGTGTTCTAACGAGTTTACATGTTCTAGTGAATGCATGACATCAGAGTTAGCAGCATTGGTCACCCTGAACCAGCTCCCTAAGATCGGCCCTGTTCGTATCCGGAACTTGGTAGAGCGCTTTGGCTCGGCCGTGGAGGTGCTCCAGGCGACTAAGAACCAGGTCGCAGAGGTGAGCCAATGTAGAGGCATCGCGCATATCGTAGTGGACTGGGCGCGGCATAGCTCTGCAGCGCAGGAGCTGGAGGAATGTGAGCGCCATGGTATAGAGATCCTTACCCCCGCCTCGCCAGAGTGGCCCGAGGGGCTAACGGGGTCACGAGATGCTCCAGTTCTCCTCTATGTGTGGGGGAGCCTATGTCGGGTGGCGGATCATACGCCTGTAGCTGTTATCGGATCACGAAAGACGACGCATTATGGGCAGAGCGTGACCGGGCAGTTCTCTCGCGCCCTAGCGCAGGCGGGGCATACGATCATCTCGGGGCTGGCACTAGGGATCGACACCATTGCGCACCAGAGCGCACTGGAGATGGGACAGCGCACCATCGCCGTGATCGGATCCGGATTAGCCCAGCTCTACCCGCGGCAGAATAAGGAGCTCGCGCAAGCCATCATCGAAAACGGTGCGGTGGTCTCGGAGTATCCCCTGCACACCCACCCAGACCGCCAAACCTTCCCACAGCGTAACCGCATCGTAGCGGCATGGGCTAAGGGGACGCTCGTAACAGAGATGCCAGAGCGGTCTGGAGCGATGATTACAGCACAGTTTGCGCGTGATCTAGGGCGCCCTATCTATGCCATCCCCGGCCCTATTGATCGCCCTAGCTCAGAGGGCTGTCACCGCCTGATTCAGGAGGGGGCACAGCTGGTGACTACCCCAGGGGCGATCATTGAGGATCTGGCGCCATCTGCCGCCCAGCTCGACCTCTTTGCGCCGTCTCCCGTGGAGGACACGCCCGATGCACCTGCTGCGGCCGCGCCCCTCCCGGCCCTGCCAGAGACAGAGCAGCGTCTATATGACCAGCTCACGAGCCAAGAGATATCAATGGAAGAGCTCCACATCGCGACTCAAATCCCGATTGCGGAGCTCACCATCACCTTGCTGAACCTAGAGCTGCAAGGCTTAATTACACAGCACCCCGGCATGTCCTATACCAGAGCGAGGGTCTGACCAAAATGGCACGCACTTAACGATGTTTCGAGGGGGGGGTTGAACCGCAGAGACTCAGAGGCACAGAGGTTTTCATTTGGGGGTTTTGAGACACTAGCCCTCTAAGCCTTTGCCTAGGGACTATCCTTCGTATTGAGGTTCAACAAACGAGCCTGAACTCGCTTAGTTCGTACCATTAAGTCGGACAGGTGTGTCTCGATTAGTCCTTCTTAAACTTCTCGTAGAGTTCCTGCGTCTTCTCCCTGAGTGAGGTGAGGGTGGCAGCGTGCTCTGCGGAGGCAGCGAGGTTGTTCATCTCCAGCGGGTCGGCCTCTAGGTCATAGAGTTCCTCCACCACTGGGGTGTGCTCGTAGTAGATAAAGTACTTCCACTTAGCCGTGCGGATGCCTCGGCTACGGTAGGAGCGGTTCTCTGCGACGACCTCTGCGTTCAGCGCATGAAGGTCGATCTCTACCCCTGCCTTCTTAGCCTTATGAGCCTTAGCATGCATCTCCTGGAGGAAGAGGTTCTCCATAAAGACGGCGTCACGCCAGTTCTCACGGTCCGCAGTGTTATCGAGCAGACCGGTAAGGGAGCGTCCTTGCATACTATCAGGGATGTCTGCGCCGGCAAGCGCGAGGATGGTCGGCGCGAGGTCGGTCGAGGAGGTGAGGAGCGGCTCACGCTCGCCCTTACGCTTCATCCCACGTCCATCCCAGATGATGAGCGGGGCCTTGACAGACTCCTCATGCAGGAGAGCCTTATCGTGAAGCCCGTGAGACCCGATGTAACGTCCATTATCACTGGTGTAGATGATGATGGTGTTCTCGCTCAGCCCGAGCTCATCGAGCTTATCACGGAGGCGCTTGACCTGACTATCGACCGTGCGCCCCTGGGAGGCAAAGCGGCGCGCCATGCGCTGATACTTCTCCGGCGTGCCAGAGTAGTGCAGGTGCAGGGGCACCCCACGGGCATGCTTCTTCACCACCTCTGGGAAGGTTGGGTTCGCGCCCTCGTAGTAGTTCCCGGGGACGGAGATCGTCTTCTCCTCGAAGTACGCCTTATCAGGAATATGCATGTCATTATCCGAGTCATGCTTCACGGCATCAAAGCTAACGGAGAGGACAAAGGGCTGATCCTTAGGCTGTGTCTCGATAAAGCGGATCATGGAGTCCCCTTTCTTAATCGTACGCTCGGTTCTCTCTCGGGCGGCGGAGAGCCCCTTAAAGGCATCTGGCGTGTCTGCCCACTTCCCATGCCCAAAGTTCGTGTGCCCGCCATGGGCGTCATAGAAGTCGAAGTGCTGCTTAAGCGTATCCAGCCCACCATCTAGGCAGAACCCGAACTTACCAATAAAGCCACTGCGATACCCGGCGGCCTTAAGCACCGCATGGTAGGTCTGCGCGAAGTCGGCATCCGAGACGGGAGTATTATGCGGGTAGGTGAAGCCGGAGTTATGGCTAGCAAAGTAGCGTCCCGTCATCGCGGTCACGCGGCTAGGCATACAGATCGCGACGGTATGGTAGGCGTTATCAAAGGTCACGCCCTCCTGTGAGAGCTGGTCAATGTGCTGGGTCTCAAACTCAGGACGGCCGTAGCAACCTAACGTATCGCAACGTTGGTCATCAGTCATGAGAAAGACGATATTAGGGGGTTGCTCGTCAGCATGAGTCAGGAGTGACCCCACCGCGAGTAAAGGGAGTAATAGCTGTTTCATAGGAATAGGTAAAAGCTGGCGCCGTTCACCCTCCCGCTCTATCGGCAACAAGGTTTTACAGGGCACGCTTAGTATTCTTGTGATTCTCCCCACCAGGAATGGATGCCGCAGGAAATAAACCCCTAAAAAAAAATGAGAGAGGTGCATGCCTCTCTGCCTTGCTCACTAAATGAGCCGATTCCTCTTTTTTACAGAGGCTCGCCTGCCGTGAGGGAGCCTCTAGTCATGAGAATGAGCGACTATCGCTTGCGGCGAGAGATGAGAGCTAGCCCCCCTAAGCCGAGAAGAGCGGCGGAAGATGGCTCTGGAACTGGAGCGAGATCGTAACCGAAGGTAAGCTCATCAAAGCGTGCGCCACCAAAGGTAGAGGTAAGCTGCCCTCCACTTAGGATCACAGACAGGCTAGGAGCAGAGTTCCGTGTCACTCCTGTAAGGTCTAGGTTTGTGACATTGAACGCGCTGTTAAGGGAAGAAACATTGGAGAATGTGTAGGATGCAGTCTCGCCGACATCGAATCCTGAAGTAGTGCCTCCGTTAGCTCCAATCTGGGTCGTGTTCTGGAAGGAGGTAGCAGTACCACCAACCGTAAAGGTAACGTCAAAGGAGACATCACTGTCTGTGAGAGTATAGGTGACAGAGGAGCTACCATCCCAGTCTGCGTTGCTGCCAGAGATGGTACCACCTGCGACGGAGTGAGTGAGAACGTCATAAACGAGTGAGGCTGCCTGTGATGCGCAAAGACTCGCGCAAAGTGTAAGTAGGATGGTGAATTTCATAGGATTCGTTGATTATAGTATTCAGGTCAGAGACGTGTGTTCCGCCTCTGTGTTCTCCCATAAATCGCCTGCTCCCCCCCTCCCCTAGACAAAAAAAGGCAAAAAATGTCCCAACCACAAAGATGGGTGCTTTCAAATGGGGAGGTGATCCACACACGAAGTTAAGGAATACGCATAAATAACACCTTATCCAGTACTACTCAGCAGGCTTCTTGCGAACTAAAGGTAAAGAGGCTTGGGATCACACCACCGTTTACCATGGCAGTCCATCTCACGCCCACCCTTTAGATTATGAAACTCGCCACCTTAATAACAACCAGCGTAGTAGCCCTACAGGCGCAAGGTCAGGCGCTGCTCTCCAGCATCAACAATGCTGCGGCAGTGGTAGACTACTCCTACGAGAACTTCTCCTCTCAGTCCGTGGATGTCACCCTATCGGCATGGGGACGTGCCGATAACTTCTCTCATGCAGACTTCACGAATGTTACCTTTAACATTAATGCGGCTAACCAGCCGATGCTAGATGCCTATATCTTAGGTGCAGACTTTACGGGAGCGACCTTTAACTGGACGCCCGATGGGTATATGAGCCTGTGGCGCCAGCAGACAGCCCGGCTCACTGGGGCGCGCTATGCCTATGCGGACTTCTCTGACACAACGTGGAACTTCACGCTCAGCCGCAGCACGTTCCGGAACTCCACCTGGTTTAATGACGGGGCAGGGGCAACAAATGTAGCAAATGCCGCGAATGCGGTAAACTTCTCTGGCGCGAGCTTCACCTTTACTGGGACAGATACGAGCTTAGCCGACGACATTGGGGCACTACTCATCACGAACCTCGGTGGGACGGATAATGGCACGGGGATCGGTGCGTTCTACGATGATGCCTTTGTCAGCAACAACTATGCCGCGTTTGGCTATGCCTCCGCCGCTGCGCTGGAGACCGCATTAAGTGTAGCAGGCTGGCAATACACCGCTACAGGGCAGCGCCCCACCCTTACCTTTACGGACATTAGTACCGCTGGGGCAGCCACGATCGACACCGATACGGACCGGCTCAGCAACACCACGGGGATTACCGCGTGGGACACCACGCATCTCCAGATCGTGGATGGCAGTAACCTAGCGGGTCTGGACTTCGCTAGCCTTGGGGTCACCTCATGGACGGTCGCCTCGCTCGGCACCACCGCGTCAACGACCTTTGATCTGGCGACCCTCAATGGGATAACGGTGACGGCGACCTCAGCGGGGTTCGGCAGTAATGACAGCATGCAGCAGCTCTCCTTTACAGACGGGGTCTTTAACTCCACCCTCGCTACCCCCTGGCTGAACGCGGACTTAACGAACGCGGACTTCACAGGAACGACCTTTAACATCACGCCTGCTGGGGCGGCGGCAGATGCCTTCCAGGGTGCTACGCTTACAGGGGTAAGCTTTGTGGACACCGTATGGAACTACGACACCTCTGCGACTACCTCCTACACCCTCTTTAACAGCGGGCCCGGAACGACCTCAGAGGCTGATAAGGACAGTGCGGTAGACTTTAGTGGGGCAAACCTCGCTAGTATTACCGGCACGGCTAAGGCGCTGATGATCGAGAATCTGGGTGCGTTCTCCTACGGGCAACCGATCGGTGCGAAGTATGATGAGGTCATGCTCTCCCTGTCTGGCTGGACATCCGCAGAGCTCGATGCCGCAGGGTGGCAATACATTATAGACGAGTCGATCTTCACCGTGAATCGCCTAGAGCAGAGTGGGGATGTCCCCCTCGTCTTCGACCAAACCGCGACCACAGATAATATCACCTACCTCATGGCTGCTGGTGCCGCGCGTAACACGGGGCAGAACGTAAAGTGGCATGACCAGAGCCACCCACCGAAGCATGGGTGGATCGAGGACTTTAATGACCGCCAAGACTGGTATGAGTGGGAGATCTCGCTCGATACGGCGGCGGATTACCACGTCGATGCCCTCCTACTAACCGGCGCTACCAACGAGTCGTTCTCGCTAGAAGTCCTAGAGACAGGCGCGACGCTGCACTTCACTAAGCACGATATGGGCTGGCGTAAGTATGAAGCCGGAGTGATCTCCCTCCCTGCTGGCACCAGCACGCTCCGCATGCTGCGCACCACCGCAAAGGCGAACGTCATGTTTAAGTCCCTCGAGCTCGTCCGAAACAGTGACCGCCCTGCGATGCAGCAGCGGATCGCGGACTTCCGTGCGGACACCACTTGGTTTAGCCAAGCAGGCTACGGTCTCATGTTCCAAGCCGGTGCCTGGGGGTACCCTGAGCCAGAGACGCCGAACCTCCCCAGAGAAGAGGTCGTCCAGAAGTCACTGGAAGAGTACGCCAACGACTTTGACCTCCCTGCCTTTGTGGAGATGGTCAAAGGCACTGGTGCCTCCTATGTCATCTGGTCCATCACCTGGGCGGAATACCTCATGTGCGCCCCCATCCAAGCGGTCGATGACTACATGGGGCATAGTGATAACACCTCTACCCGTGACCTCATCGGTGAAATGGCAGACGCCCTAGACGCAGAGGGGATCAACTTCATGCTCTACTACCACCGTGGTGAGAGTCACCAGGTGCCATGGTTTACAGACCCAACCTACCCACACTATGAGTTCCAGCACCGTGGAACTGGGGATCGGAGTGCCCTCTTTGACAGCTGGGTCGACATTATCACCGAGATCGGTGAGCGTTATGGCGATAAGCTCGATGGTTGGTTCATTGATGGTGGGTTCGTCTACTACCCCGCGCCATACGAGCGCATGGGGGCGGCGATGCGTGCAGGTAACCCTGACCGTCTCACCTCCTGGAACTCCTGGTATGTAGCACGCTACACAGACTTCCAGGACGTGAGCTTCGGGGAGGGTAGCACTGGCGGTAGGGTTACAGGCAGTGGTCCTGACGGGGGTGACGGCATCCTCACAGATGGGCAAAACATCGGGCTCCTGCAGCACGGCATGTTCGAGATGGAAAACTCCTGGGGCGTGCGTAACCCGAATGAAGCGATCATCCCACACGTAACACCCCAAGAAGGAGTCGACATTGTTGTTGCGAACTCCGCGATCAATGCACCCGTCAGCTTTAACATGATGATGTATGAGAACGGAGCCGTCTCGCAGGGGTCATTAGATGTGTTCGAGGCCATTGTCGCCTACGAGCCCCCAGTCATCGAGAGTAACACATACGATGTAAGCAATAACCAGACCGCCACCTTCCTCACGGGATATGACACCCTGACCAACGTCAACAATGTCACCGACTGGACCACGAGCCACTTCCGCTTCGCAGACGGCAGTGACCTCACAGGGTTCGACTTCACCGCGCTGGGCATTACCTCATTCACCTCCGCGAACCTGAACACGATCCAGGAGACAAAGTTTGATGGGGCGAACCTCAGTGGGCTGGAGCTAAACTTCACCGCCGGAAACTTTGGGTATAATGACAGTTACATTGGGACGAACTTCTCAAATGCGACGATCAACTCGGTAGGTGCCTATAACCAGTTCTTCCTCTACTGTGACTTCAGCTACGCGGACTTCTCTGGTGCCACGATCAACATCCACCCCTGGTCGACACGCCTAAACGCCTTCCGTGATGCTAAGCTCACAGGAGCAGACTTCTCTAACATCACATGGGGTGTCTCTACCGCGACTGCCAGCACCTATCTAGACCAGTTCTTCTCCGGTGGCTCTGGGGCGACCTCCGCTGCAGATAAGGATCTAGCAGTAACCTTTGCAGGGGCTGACCTCTCCCTCATCACAGGATTAGCAAAGGCGAACATGATCCGTAACCTCGGAGCCTTTGATGGCACGACCGGCATCGGGCCACGGTTCGACGCTGCCATGATCGCGAACTCCGCAGGCTGGACCGAGGCGGAACTCCTCAACGCAGGATGGCAGCTCATCGAGACCGAGGAGCCGACCACAGATGGCTACTTCGTCGATACGAACGAGACCGTAACGATCAATGTAACCGTGGACACGCTGACAAACCCAAATGCAGTCACTACCTGGACCTCCGCTGGACTCAACATTGCCGATGGCAGTAACCTCACTGGGCTAGACTTCTCTGCCCTCGGGGTCACCTCCTTCTCTGCAGAGACGTTCACTAGCTCTGCAGTCACGACCTTTGATGGGGTGAACTTCAGTGG
>CAYWAG010000021.1:0-12498 GCA_964455925.1 uncultured Verrucomicrobiales bacterium
TATTAAGGTCTAGAGTCTCTATGATGGAGAGGATGCCGACGATGGAGGAGGCGAACTGCGTTATCTGCGGGAGGGAGGTGGCGGGAGTACGTAAGCTGGGTTCAAGATGCTTGGTGCGCCGAGGAATGGTTATCCAGAGTAGCGAGTCCTTAAAGGCGATCCGAATATCCCCAAGGTCGAGTGTTAGTAAGCGCTCCATGAGCGCGGGGCTGAGTAGGTAGCGACATTCGATGTCATCAGTCGTGTAAACTGCGAACCGTTGCTCAAACTCAGGGTTATCCAGTAGTGCTAGGCGGGTTCCTCGTTGACCACCGAGCTTCTGAAACGTGCGCCCGATGTTGCCAAAGCTACGCTCAGCTCGGTCTGGCATGACAAAGGTGCGCCCTGAGAATGCTTTGTTAAAATCTGCTTGGAATAAGATGCCATTAAAGAAGGTGCGGTAGCTCACCTTACGCCTCCCATCACTGTCGGTGGATTCTTGACGTTCTTGTGCGTTGACTTCGGCGAACCGAACCTGTGTCACGCCCATAGTTCCACTAATCATGTCCTCGGTCTTATAGCGATCCGGGCGTTTATAGAGCTCGGAGTAGGTAAAGGATTTTTGGCTAATCCCCTGCTCCATTGAGAAGTGTAGGTTTGGGTCGATCTGCTGCAGAATCGCCTGGGTGACGCGTGACTTATAGGTCCGAGTGTATGCCTGCTGTCGCGGGGTAACGGTGATGCTATACCAGATAAGGGCTGCGATGGCACATCCACCGAGCGCGCCAATGATCCAGGTGACATACGTTGTGTCGCGGAGTAGAAGCACGAGCAAGAGAAGCAGCGTAAGGATGGGGAAGGCTACAAGCGCGATCCGTCTCTGTTGCTGTATATTTGCGAGCCGTTGCTCCTCGAGTGCTTGGAGGGTGGGCTGGATCTGTGCGAGCACTTCGTTAAGCGAGATCATGATAAATCCACGTTGGGAGGCACGCGCTGCGCTGCGGTGGCAGAGAAGTAGTCGGTAGGCTGGAAGGAGAAGAGCGATGCGACGAGGCTGGAGGGGAACATCTCGATCGTATTCCGCTGTGCAGTGACGGCGGCATTATAGGCTCGGCGCGCCGCAGAGAGCTGTGCCTCTACCTCCGTAAGGTTACGCTGTAGGTTGAGGAAGCTCTCATTACTACGTAGTGCAGGGTATCCCTCTGCTACGACGAGTAGTTGCTGTAGCGCAGGGCCGATCTCCTCCTCGATCTGGTGTCGTTCATATACGGATTGTTCCTTATGCACGGCACTACGGAGCTGGGTGATGCGCTCTAGCAGCTCGGCTTCATGCTGGGCATGAGCCTGTACGGTGGAGACTAGGTTTGGGATCAGCTCTGCGCGCCGCTTACATTGCACATCGATGCCGCTATACATGTTGCGCACCATGTTCCTGCGGGCGACTAATCCATTATAAGTCACTACTACATAGAGCACCAGAAGCAGTGCCCCTGCGAGTCCTATGATGAATATTGTGGTCATGATGTGTCCCCTCCCGCTCTTAATTTATTATGTGCCTACACCGTTTCGATGATGTCCTGGAGGGGGAAGCGGACTTTTGGCGAGCTGGCGTGGTGGTCCTCTGCGCTGCGGTGTCCGATGGCACAGGCGACGGCGGTGGTGTATCCCTTATCGGAGAGGCCTAGGATCTGATCGTAGGCGGCAGGGTTGATGCCCTCCAGCGGGCAGGAGTCTAGCTGGAGGAGGGCGGCAGAGGTCATGAGCTGACCGAGGGCGATGTAGACTTGCTTCTTAGCCCAGTCTACCTGCTGCTCTGGCGTCATGGCGGCGAGGAAGCCCATGAGCATGCCCTTAAACCCGTCAAGCTGTGCTACCGGGATGCCCTGCACCTCTGCCATGCGTGCCATCCACTTATCGACCCGCGCTTCATCCACGGTGGTCTCTGCGGCGAGTACGACGAATAGGGAGGAGTCTGTGACCTGACCTTGGTCCCAGGACTCCTTACGGAGCTGGGCGCGGACATCGGCATCCTCGATGATGTAGAACTTCCAGAGCTGGAGGCCAAAGGAGGAGGGGGAGAGCTGGAGTGCCTCTAGGAGGGCTTGCTTCTCTTCTGCCGTGATCGTCTTAGATGGGTCAAAGGCTTTGGTGGCGTAGCGGTGGTTAAGAACTTGGTTGAGTTGGGCTGGTGTGAGCATGATGCTGCCAATTATTACTGCTCTAGGGTCAGAGGCAACGAAATATCTGGGAAATCCCGTAAGGTGAACCCGAAGGTAATGCCCCACTCGCTGTCTACACTGTAGTCGCGGTGATAGAAGTCCAGTGATAGCACCCAGCTCTGGAGGTTCCGGTACACGGAGTATTCCTGCAGGGTGAGGATGTCTTCATCCAGACGCCAGTTATGGTAGATCCCCATTCCCCAGCGGTCACTGAGGCGCTGGTAGTAGCGGTAGTTTAGCTGCGTGATGTCGTTAATGATGGGGTGGTTCTCTAGGAACTGGACCCCGATCTGGAACTGGGCACTGCTGTTGAGGTGGAAGGAGGTGTGCAGGTAGATCTCGCGAAAGTCATTGACGGTGTTAGCGATGGGGAACTGGGCCTCGAGGTTGAGCTCGACCCAGGGTAAGGGTGCCCATGAGAGCTCTGTATAGAGGTTTGAGAGACTGTTGACGGTGTCATCCACGGCGGGCAGGAAGTCGCAGTAGGTGTCGAGGTAGAGCCATTCGTAGGGACTGCCGTCGCGCTGGGTGAGGAGGGATTGGCGCACGCCAGTGCGCACGATGAACCAGTCCTCTAGCGCATCGATAGCACTGTAGCGACCGACATGGATGGGGCGGGGGCGCGTGATGGGGGTGAGGTTATCCACGGTCTGTAGGGAGCCTAGGTCTAGATCCGTGGTGCGGAGGTAGGAGAGGTTCAGATACGGCTGGATGAGGTGGCGCAGTCCTTTGATCCCAAAGGTCTGGGAGGCGAGCGTAGGGTAGTCCCGGCTGAGCTTAGCGGAGAGGTCTAGCCCTAGGTGTGCTGCCCAGCGGTCATCCTGGACGGTGTCGCTGTGGTAGGCGGTGTACCCTATGCCTGCCCTGGGGGTGAGGGTGACGCCGTCTAGCAGGAGGTATGGGCGGGAAAGCTCATGCCAGGTGTGGGCGCGGAAGTAGGGCTCCTCATCTAATAGGCTGCGGAGGAGCGCCTGGCTAGGGAGGGGGGCGGTGGCGAGGGCGGAGCGCAGAGTGCTGCGCTGGTCATCTGAGAGGAGGCGGCGGTAGTAGCCGAGGGAGGACTGGCTCTCATAGAGCAGTGGGGTATCCCAGAGGCTGGAGCGAACACGGGAGAAGGTGGCTTCTGGGAGGCGTGCGTCTACTTCTTGGAAGTGGTTCAGCTGGAAGCGCGTCTGCACGGTGGCTAGGCTCTGCTCTCCGGTGTGTGTGAGGGCGATGGTGTTATCTGGCTCTGGCTCTGAGGTATAGGTGTGCTCATAGAAGTCCTCTAGGAAGAAGGCGTCACTGAGGTAGGTAAGGTTCGTGTCCAGCCGTAGGTCGCGCCCGTAGAGCGTGCCGAGCTCCTGGCGGTCCTTGAGCACTAGGCGGAGGCGGGAGTGCTGGTCTAGGCTGCTACGGCTGCGCTCGGTGCGTTCGATATGAGGGTTCAGGTCGTAGATCCAATACAGTCCATAGTGCCCTAGCTCCTCATACTCCCGGTACTGCATGTCGTAGAGATCCACCCCTATGCCTATTCCGCGTCTGGTGTAGGGATCGACATGCAGATGCAGGAGGTGCGAAGGGTTATCGACCTTTAGGGTCTGGGCGTTCTCCTGTCCGCCTAGGTAGATGCCGTAGCGGTTACGCAGGAAGAGCCCCAGGTGAGACTTGGCACCAGGGGTGAAGTGGTACCCGAGGTCTTGGTTCAGCGAGTGCGCGAGGTATGGGAGCCAAAAGATGGTGCGTCCTCCCACCTGAAGGCGCAGCTGCTCAAAGACGATCAGCTCGTTCGGGTGCATCGCGACCTTATCGGCAGCGATCCAATAGCTGGGGTTCTGGTAGTCATCGGTGGTGACGCGGGCGTTCTCCGCGATCTGGATGGAGCGGTCACCCTCCTGGACGGTGTAGAGCCGCTCCGCCTCTAGCAGGAAGGGGTCGTGGCTCGTTTTGACATCCTTTGTGTCGATCTTACGGGTCTTATAGTAGTAGATCGCCTCCTCTCCGTGATAGAGCAGGGGACCGGAGAAGATGCTGACGTTCCCGCGCGTAATGATGCGTTCCTGCGTCTTATCGACCTCCGCCTCATTGGCATAGATGCGCAGCCCATTATCGCCCTCGATGATAACTTGGTCGCGGAAGGTGAGGCGCTGCGTCTCTGCCTCATATGTGGTAGAGCCTTCGCTAACGATCGAGACTTCCGTCGGTAAGCTCGGCACGATCTGGAAGAAGGGTGCCTCCGCGTCGCCTGCCTCGCTGGTCTCACTCCCAGGTGCAGAGGGGGCGCTGGTCCCAAAGATGTTAAACAGTCCTGCACCTAGTAGTCCCTCTGATGCTGTAGGCGTAGCGGCTGGTGGCGCAGCCAGTGCGCGCTCCTCCGCTACGAGCAGGGACGCACACAGTGCAGTGAGTAGCGCGATAAGGGGTCTGGGAAACATACCCCTCATCCATAACGGGTAATGCCCGCTCTGTAAAGCGATGTGTGCAGGCGAATTTTACAGTATAGATTCGGCTAGTCAGCACCATAATGCGTGGTATAGCCTTATGGGAAATGAGTGAGACGCGATTACCATTGGTGGCAGAGGACAGTTGGCTAGAGCCGTATGAGAAGGTGCTGAACTATCGGGTGATGCGCTACCGCCATGCCCTAGATCTGATGCCCCAGGGTGCCCAGCGGGTGCGGGCGTTTGCCTCCTGTCAGCAGTACTTAGGGGCGGTGCTGGTGGAGGGGCAGTGGGTCTTCTCTGAGTGGCTACCGGGCGCGCGCGAGGTGTCACTGATCGGGGAGTTTAACGACTGGACGGTAGGGGCGCACCCTCTCACGCGTGATGCCGATGGCGTGTGGCATACCGTAGTGCCGGCGTCTGTGATCCGGGCAGGGCAGGGGTATAAGCTCCACATCGTAGGGCAGGATGGCAGTGCGCGGGATCGCCTCCCGGCGCTGGCGATGCAGACCCGCCAGGATGCAGAGACGCACGACTTCTGCGCGGTCGTGGCTGCCCCCTCAGACTACGTGTGGAAGAGTGCCGGGCACAGAGACCTCCAGGGGCAGGCACCGCTGATCTATGAGGCACACGTGGGGATAGCGGGGGAGGATGGGCGCGTGCATTCTTACCGCGAGTTTGCAGATGCGGTCTTACCGCGCATCATTGCAGGGGGGTATAATACCCTGCAGCTCATGGCGGTGGCAGAGCACCCGTATTATGGCTCGTTTGGTTACCATGTCTCTAACTACTACGCCCCTAGCTCTCGGTTTGGCACGCCTGATGACCTGCGCTACCTCGTGGACTGCGCCCATGAGGCTGGGCTAGTGGTGCTCATGGACATCGTGCACTCGCATGGCGTTAAGAATATGGCGGAGGGGCTTAACGACCTGGATGGTAGTGGCGCGCTCTACTTCCACGCTGGTGAGCGCGGGGACCACCCGCAATGGGACTCCAAATGCTTCGACTACGGACGCGAGGAGGTGCAGCGCTTTCTGCTCTCGAACCTGCGGTATTGGATGGAGGAGTTCCGCATCGATGGCTTCCGCTTTGATGGGGTGACCTCGATGCTGTATTGGCACCGTGGGATGCAGGGCTTTGACTCGCTGGAGGAGTACTTCTCCCGTCAGGTGGACAATGATGCCATTCTCTACCTGCAGCTCGCCACGACCTTAGTGCGTGAGATTCATCCGGATGCTCTGATCATCGCGGAGGATATGTCTGGTATGCCAGGGCTGTGCCGCCCGGTGGAGGACGGCGGGATCGGCTTTACGCATCGGCTCGCCATGGGCGTGCCTGATTACTGGATCCGCACCCTTAAGGAGCGCCGCGACGAGGACTGGGATCTGTCCGAGCTCTGGCATATGCTCCAGAACCGTCGTGCCAGCGAGGCGCACATCGCCTACGCGGAGTCCCATGACCAAGCCCTAGTCGGGGATAAGACCCTCGCCTTTCGCCTCATGGATCAGGAGATGTATTGGCACATGTCGCGGGACCAGGCGCACCCGCTCATCGAGCGTGGGATGGCACTGCATAAGATGATCCGCCTCCTCACCATGGCGGCGGGGGGCGAGGGGTTCCTCACCTTTATGGGCAACGAGTTTGGGCACCCAGAGTGGCTAGACTTCCCGCGCGAGGGCAACGACTGGTCCTACCACTACGCGCGTCGTCAGTGGAGCTTAGTGGATGATCCCGCGCTACGCTACGGACAGCTCGCCGCCTTTGAGCGCGCCTTCCTCCAGCTGCAGACGGACTACGGCTTCCTCTCTGGGGAGACCACCTGCCTGCGCTTAGATCCAGCAGGGCGCGTCCTCGCCTTTAGCCGTGGGGCACTCCTCTTTGTCCTAAACTTCTCGGTAGATACCTCCTACGAGGGCAGCGAGGTCTATCTCCCTGCTCCCGGTAGCTGGCAGGTCATCCTAGACTCCGATGCCCACGAGTTCGGCGGGCACGGCAGGCTCGACCCATCTGTAATCCACCACACTACCGGAGATCCCCCACGCCTCCAGCTCTACCTCCCACACCGCACGATTCTCGTACTCAGGGAAGAATAATCACCCAGCCCATGAAACTCAGACAACAGTGGCGTGCAGTCCAAGAGGCGTGATACTTTGAGCACTTAGTGAAAATAATGCTTTCAAATCCGCCACCGCGTGTTAGTTGGTCTATGAGCAATAGGATATAATGGGCAAGACACTAATCATCGCAGAGAAACCTTCCGTAGCGACAGACCTCTCAAAGGTTCTGGGGAAAAAGGATAAGCTAGGCCCCTTTGAGAAAAAAGGGAAAGACAGGAACACGTACTTCGAGAACGACCAAGCGGTGATCACCTCCGCCGTTGGTCACCTCGTGGAGCTGAAGATGCCGACCGGGCCTAACGGTAAGGGATTACCGTGGAAGTTTGACGTTCTCCCCGCTATTCCTAAGCAGTTTGACCTCCAGCCTATCGAGCAGAGCGAGTCCCGTCTCAAGCTCGTGCTCCGTCTGGCTCGCCGTAAGGACATCGACCTCATCGTCAATGCTTGCGATGCCGGCCGGGAGGGTGAGCTCATCTTCCAATACATTATTGACCTCGGGAAGGTCGATAAGCCTATCAAGCGTCTCTGGATGCAGTCCATGACTGCCGCTGCCATTAATGTCGCCTGGGATAACCTCCGTGAGGGGGGCGAAATGGCAAACCTCCGCGATGCCGCTAAGTGCCGCTCCGAGGCGGACTGGCTCGTAGGGCTAAACTCTACCCGCGCGCTCACCTGCTTCCGCTCCCGCCACGGTGGGTTTAACATGGCTCCTGCTGGCAGGGTACAAACCCCGACTCTCGCCATCCTCGCTAAGCGTGAGCGCGAGATCATGGAGTTCGTCCCACGTGACTACTGGGAGGTCGAGGGCCGGTTCGGGATCACTGCCGGGGAATACCTCGGTAAGTGGGTGGACCCTGCCTTTAAGAAGGATGAGACGGATGCCCATAAGCGAGCTGACCGCATCTGGGACCAAGCGCAGGCAGAGGCCATCGTCGCGCGCTGCACCGGGCAGTCCGGTGTCGTCACAGAGAAGAAGAAGCCCACGAAGCAAGCCTGCCCGCTCCTCTACGATCTTACCTCGCTGCAGCGTGAGGCCGCCTCCCGCTTCGGGTTCAGTGCTAAGCAGACCCTCCAGATCGCCCAGGCCCTTTATGAGCGCCATAAGATGCTCACCTACCCCCGGACCGACTCTAAGTACCTCCCAGAGGACTACATTGGCACCGTCCATAAGACCATGGAGTCTGTGGCGGCAGAGTCCACCTCCCTCGCTCCCTACGCCCAGCATGTAAAGGATCAGGGGCTGATCGTAAAGACGCGTAAGGTCTTTGATAATAAGAAAGTCAGCGATCACCACGCTATTATCCCTACCGGCCGCTTCGTTAAGCTCGATGATGCCGCGCAGAAGATCTTTGACCTCGTCACTAAGCGCTTCATCGCCATCTTCTACCCGCCTGCCATCTTTGAGGTCACTGAGCGCACCACCACCGTCACCACCGGGGCGATCGTCGACCACTTCCGCACTAACGGAAAGGTCCTCACCGAGGCGGGATGGCTCGCAGTCTATGGCCGCCGCGTCGGCGAGCCTGCCGCCAAAGGGAAGGAAGAGCTCGTTCCTGCCATTGAAGGCGAGAGCGCCGCTACCGTCCACATCGAGGAACTCGCGAAGGAGACCAAGCCACCAGCCTACTATAATGAGTCCACCCTCCTCTCCGCCATGGAAGGCGCCGGCAAGCTCCTAGATGATGAGGAACTAAAGGAAGCCATGGCAGGACGCGGCCTGGGTACCCCCGCTACCCGTGCCGCCATTATTGAGGGACTGCTCCGCCAAAAGTACCTCGCCCGTGACGGACGTGACCTCCATACCACGCCTACGGGACTGAACCTCATTGCCCTCATTGATGAGATCGGCATTGAGTCTCTGGCATCCCCCTCCATGACAGGGGACTGGGAGCATAAGCTCCACCAGATCGAGGAGGGCAGCCTAGCGCGCGAGCAGTTCATGAAGCAGGTCCTCACCTTCACCAGCGACATCGTGAACCGCGCTAAGGGATACGCCAACGACCTAAAGAATAAGGCATACCCAGACCTAGAGGCGAACTGCCCCATGTGTAATGAAGGCCCGATGCGCCAGACGGACTCCCACTTCGAGTGTAAGGCACTGGACTGTAAGTTCCGCGCGGGTAAATACATCGCCGGTCGCGTCCTGCACCCAGAGGAGGCGCAGGAACTCTTCGCCAAGAAGTTTCTCGGCCCTCTCCAGGGCTTCAAATCCCGCTTTAATAAGCCCTTTGAGGCCGCTTTGGAGATCGACGCTAAGGGCAAGGTCAGCTTCGTCTTTGACCAAGACGAGCCAGAGAGCGTAGAGGACTTCACCGATGACCAAAAGGTCGGTCATGTCACCCTTAAGAACGGCACGCCAGCCGATGTTTACGAGACGGAGAAAGCCTACTTCGTCCCCGCCCTAAAGGATGACGACCATAAGAACGGCCTCCGGATCTCTAAGATGATCCTCCAAAAGGTCATCCCTGCAGACCAAGTGCTGAAGATGCTCGAAACCGGCGAAACAGCTCTGCTCAACGGCTTTATCTCTAAGCGCACGAAGCGCCCGTTCTCCGCCCAGCTCGTCCTAGACCTAGAGAAGCACAACGTCTCCTTTAGCTTCCCCGAGCGCGCCGCTAAGAAGGGCGCCAAGAAATCCTCCAAAAAGGCTGCCAAAAAAGCCGCTAAAAAATAGCCACCAAAACAGAGGGGAGTGACGGCGTCCCGCCGTCACTCTTCACCTTCTGAGCAAAGCAAAGCAAACACTACCTACTGATTTCTTACACCTTACACTCCAATACTGCGACCGCACTAACTTGACACGATGACTTATCTATCATTAAGGATCATTGCCCTTTTGGTGTTTGCCGTTTTCATGCTCTATGTCAAAGGGTTTAACCTTAAGTCAGTATTATGGATTATATCTTTCGCGATAGGGCTGACGGTTAGTCTCTTAGTATGAGGTGTGAAGCGAGGCGCAGGAATTGTGGTCCCCCGTTAGGTTTCGTCTAGCTTACGAGCTGGCTGGAGCCTAGGCCATACGCAGACAGCCCCTCATAACAACGCCAGACATCTCCATTTCAACCAGTAAATTGATGGGGGACGGTTCTTAACTTTAGTGTCCTTGGGGAAAAAGTGATCGACACTAGTGCCGTTTAACGGTAGGGTTATCCATATGGCTGCTGTAACATTATCTCCAAAGTTTCAGGTTGTAATCCCCAAGGTGGTGCGAGATCGCTTGTCTCTAACTCCTGGCGACAAAATCGAGGTGATTCAGATCAACGAAAGAATTGAGCTCGTCCCGGTGCAAAGCATCCGTGACCTAAAAGGGTTTCTGGACGGTAAAGTCAACGACTTCAAAAGAGAGGACGATCGATGCCTAGTGTAGTAGATTCCTCTGGGTGGATCGAGTATTTCACAAACGGTGAAAACGCGGAACAGTTTGAGCAACCGATCGAGGACAGCGAGAACCTAATCATTCCAACAATCATCCTCACCGAGGTTTACAAATGGATTTTACGAAACTTCGGCAAGGATAAGGCCCTCATCGCCCTTACCACCATGAAGCAGGCTCGTATTGTCGACCTCGATTCATTTCTAGCAGTAAGTGCCGCTGAAAACTCTCATACCCTCCAACTCCCCCTCGCAGACAGCATCATCTATACGACCGCCAGAGCACACAACGCCACCCTATATACGCAAGATGCCGATATGAAGGGACTCGAAGGCGTCCAATATATCAAGCACCCTCGCGTTTCATAGGTTCTCTGGAGGAGGTATCCCCGCTGCCTACCTAGCGGAACGGGGACTTCAGTCCCCGCGATCCACGTAGGACTCCTTCCTCACCCAAAGCCTCGCCATCCTCCTCCGTGGCGTGGGGGACTGAAGTCCCCCTTCCTCTATGGACGGGCTAACGCCCTTACACGTCTGCATGTAATACTTCTTTAATGTTCAGTAGATTAGTGTTGCATTATGGTTCTCTACTGTGCATGGTGTACTCATTGGCTCTGATGAGCGTTTTACCGGCATCGCTGGTGCGGTCTCTGGAGCGTCTTGCTATTACCATTTATTAGAACGCTATGCTTACCTCCCTTCGAATTCAGAATCTGGCGCTGGTTGAGAGTCTCAGCTGGAATATTACGCACGGTCTCACGGCTATTACGGGCGAGACGGGTGCGGGTAAATCTGTGATCACGGGGGCACTGAAGTTGTTAACAGGCGAGCGGGCAGATAAGGGGATGATTCGCACGGGGGAGGAGAAGGCACAGTTAAACGGGGTGTTTGAGCTACAGGAGCCTGCCGCCGTGGATGCCGTCCTACAGGAGGCGGGGCTACCGAGCTGTGAGGAGGGTGCGCTGTTCTTACGCCGTATTATTAGTCAGCGGGGGAGTAAGCAGTATATTAACGATGAGCCGTGCACATTGGCAACGATGCGTAAGCTCAGTGCCCTGCTGATGGATCTGCACGGACCGCATGATCATCAGTCCCTCTTCTCCTCTGACCGTCAGCTGGGCTTGCTGGATCGCTATGCGGGGAACCAGGAGCAGCTGGCGACTTATCGCCAGCAGTGGCAGGCATATTCGCGTTATCGCCGTGAGTATGAGGAGTTCCTGAGTAGTGAGATGCTCTCTAGCGATGAGCTGGAGCTCTACCGCTTTCAGCTAGAGGAGATCCGTGGAGCGAGCCTAGAGGAGCTGGATCTGGCGGCGCTGGAGGCGGACTACCAGCGCGCCCAAAACGCAACGAGTCTGACCCAAACAGCGCAGCAGCTCACGGGCTTATTAAGCCAACAGGACTCTGTGATCGATAAGATGAACGAGCTAGTGAAGCATGCGCGGCAGTTGATCGAGCTGGATAGTAGTGTGGAGAGCGAGCTCGCGCCGGTGGAGAGCGCGCTGATGGAGCTGCAGGAGGTGGAAGGGGCGCTCCATCTGTATCTGGGCCGTCTAGAGACAGATCCAGAGAGCTATCACGAGCTGGAGGAGCGGATCAACCAGATCGAGACGCTGAAGCGCAAATACGGCGGAAATGTGGAGGAGGTGCTGTGCCATGCCCAGCGGATAGAGAAGCGTCTGGCACAGACCGAGGAGCGCGAGGAGGTGTTACAAAAGTTTACCGAGGGGCTAGCCCAGCATGAGCAACAGCTCCAGCAGGCGGCGGCGGTGCTGAGTGCTGCCCGCCAAGCGCAGGCTCCTGTCCTGGCGCAGGAAATTACGGCGCATCTGCAAGACCTGGGGTTCCGCCAAGCGCAGTTTGGCATCGACCTGCCTCCTACTGATAGCCTGACGCCCACAGGGGTGGAGGCGGCTGACTTTACCTTTGGGCCAAACCCTGGTGAACCCTCTAAGCCTCTGAAGCAGATCGCCTCTAGTGGTGAAATGTCACGTGTCTTACTGGCTCTGAAGAGCAGTCTGGCTGAGCATGACGAGGTGCCACTGCTCGTGTTTGATGAGATCGATGCGAATGTGGGGGGCGAGATCGCGGCGGCGGTAGGGCATAAGATGAAGGCGCTCAGTGAGAAGCGGCAGGTTATGTCGATCACGCACTTTCCGCAGGTGGCGGCGATTGCGCCTACGCATATGCTAGTGGCTAAGCATACGGAGCAGGGCCGCACCTTCTCTACCATAGAGTCCGTGGAGGGCGAGGCGAGGGTGCAAGAGCTCGTCCGGATGCTGGGATCCAGCGGGGAGCAAGCGCAGGCTCTGGCAGAGTCTCTGCTCAGTGGGGCAGAGTGAGACTAAGCTGGGAGGGCGTCGATGATGCTCAGGCAACCGTCGATCATGA
>CAYWAG010000022.1:0-7591 GCA_964455925.1 uncultured Verrucomicrobiales bacterium
CTCGAGATCCATGATTACCTGCTTCGTCTGAATAAAGAGGCTCCTGCGGATACGAGTGCGCATCTTGTAGACCGACTGCTCAGACATATCCAGCTCCCTCGCGATCTCAATCACTGAGTACCCCTTTAGCTCCAGCCAGATAATTTTCTCAGCATTGGGGCTAAAGCGATCCTTAATCTGATCCATTGCGATTTGCAACGTGTGCATCTGCCACTCATTGTCAAACTTCTCCTCCAGCTCAGTCGATGGCTCAGCCATGCCAATGGCGCGATCACGCTCATACTGATCCGAGTATTTCTGGCGAGTCCCCTCCTTCCGAAAAAACATGAGGCAATGATTGAGGATCACCCTGCGAAACCAAGTGCGAAACAGACCTTTCGTCCGATCATACGTATGTAGCTTCTTGGTAAGAATAATCATCACCTCCTGCGCCAGGTCGTCAGCATCTGATGGACGCACTTGCATCTGATGTAAGAAGTGGTAAATAAAGTTACGATAATGCGTAAAAAGCTCATTCCAGGCCTCTTGATCATCCGCCATTGCCCGTTGCAGCAGAGTATGGCTGGTCTGTCTTGATGAACACATAAAAAAATAAAAAAAAACGTACATCTAAGAATGACATACAAATCCCACCGCTATCAACTAGAAAATTCCCCTTTTTCGTACAAGTCAGGCGTTTGGCTGGTCGGGTTTAGATAGGACGGGATTTTCAGAGCAAGACTTGGCTTATTGTGGTAATCGTCGAGGGGATTGTCTTTATCAAAGGCATGATGCTAAGTAAGGCACTCCGCATCAGGGCAAGGTTTTGCGCTGCGTTGGTCTATTGATGACGGTGATGATCCTCTTGCCAGGGGCAATTGTCTTTTCGGTAGTGTGTGTTTTTAATCGCTTTCGATTTTACATGCCTCCGATCGGAACGATATTGGAGGTATGAAAATCGGAGTTATTGGGGCTAGCGGGTTTATTGGTAGAGCTTTCCTTCAGGTTGCGACTGAGGCGGGGCATGAGGTGGTCGCATTTAGTCGTCGCGCACAGACGTCGTCACCTTCTGTGGAGTGGCGTGTCATGGGTGCTGAGCTAGACCTGACAGGGCTGGATGCCATCGTGAACTATGCCGGGGAATCCGTGGCGCAGCGATGGACAGCAGCCAAGATCGCCCTCTTTCATGAGAGCCGCGTGGGCGTGACGCAGCAGCTTGTCCGTGCGATCGCAGCACTGCCAGAGGGGTCGCGCCCGCAGACGCTCTTAAATGCCTCCGCAGTCGGGTATTATGGGGATTGTGACGATACCCTCCTCGATGAGCAGAGCCCGCTTGGCTCTGGGTATCTAGCGGAGCTCTGTGAGGAGTGGGAACAAGCCGCTATGGCGGCAGAGCCGCTGGGAGTGCGCGTCGTGTTAGGACGCATCGGGATTGTCCTCGGGCCAAAGGGCGAGGCGTGGCAGAAGATGCTAACCGCCTTTAAGCTCGGTCTCGGTGGTCCCCTCGGGTCTGGCACACACTGGATGCCCTGGGTGCATGTAGAGGACGTCGCAGGCGCGAGCCTACATAGCCTCATTACCCCATCGCTCAGTGGGCCCCTGAACCTCGTCTCACCTGAGCCCCAGCGTAATAGCGACTTCACCCGCGCCCTCGGCGCGGCAGTGCGACGCCCCGCCGTGCTTCCTGCCCCCGCCTTTGCCCTGCGCTTAGTCTTTGGGCAGTTTGGGGTCCATCTACTAGATAGCTATCGCGTCGTGCCAACAGCACTAGCAGAGAGTGGTTACTCCTTCCGCCATCCCAAGCTAAAGGGCTGCCTAGAGAGCATGATGTGATAAAGGATGGCGGGAACGTCCTGCTCTGCAATACCCTGAAGACACATCTGTCATGAAAAATCATTTTAGAGTTGCTACCCCGTCTCTCTCCCCTCATATTGTCGATCATGATTATCTCATACGGTGCGCGTAACTTCTTTAGCTTTCGGGAAGGGTTTGAGGTCTCCTTTGAGTTTCCTGCCAAGTGCCCAGAATCCATCAAGAAAGGGCGCAAGCTCGCAAATGTAATGTGCGTCAAGGGCGCGAACGCCTCTGGAAAAACGAATGTGCTCAAGGCGCTGACTTTCATTCAGCAATTTACCGTCCACTCATGGAACAGTGAAGAAGGTCAACAGATTCTAATCATGCCCTTTTTTGACTCGACCGACTCCTCTGAACTGTATGTCGAACTTCTCTCTGGAGAGCAAACCTATCGCTATGAGCTGGAATGCACGCCTCTGAAAGTGATCAGCGAAAAGCTTTACCGAATTAAGGAGCGTGAAGTCCTCTTATTCGACCGGGAGGAAGACTCGCTCTCCTCTCGGATCAATGAGTTCGCGGAGCTAGATGTGATCAAGCTCAAACCCAACGCCTCCCTCATCAGTACGGCTCACCAATACGACCTAGATTGTATCTCGCAGATTTACAACCTATTCCAGGCATCACTATATAACATTTTCTTCACCGGAAGAGAGCAGGGCTATGCCTTTGACCTCACTAAGCAATCGCAGTTATACAAAGAAGCTCCTCATATAGCTACACGTGCAAGTGAGTTCATCGCTCAGATTGATCCGTCTATCGTAGGGTTCCAGATTCAGGAATACATGCTGCCTGAAGGAAAGAAAACCTACTTCCCCTCCTTTGAGCATCGTCTCTCAGAGACTGAGACCCGGATCCTCCCCTATAATCTGCAATCCAATGGGATCAAGACCCTTTATCATGAGCTAAGCCATTACATATTCGCACTAGACAGCGCATCTGTGCTGATTCTCGACGAGTTCGATACGCATTTGCACCCTGACATTCTGCCCTTATTGATCGATCTCTTCGAGAACCCCGAGACGAACCCGAATAACGCACAGTTCATCTTTACCGCTCATAACTCCGAGGTGCTAAAGTCCATGTCCAAGTATGAAACCATCCTCGTCAACAAGGAGATGAGTGAGAGCTACGCTTACCGAGTAGATGAGTTACCAGACCATGCGGTGCGAGTAGATCGCTCCCTGCGCCGCTACTATGAATCCGGAAAACTAGGCGGAAGACCCGTGATTCAAGATGCCCAAGCCTAAGTTCAAGAACTCAAAGCAGGACAAGTTCCTCCAAGATTACCCAGATCCGAACTACAAGGATGACTGGCCTACAGGTAACTTCAGTAGCCGCTGTAAGTTTAACTTCTCCTACTTTACCCAAGACCCAGAATGTGGGGAGAGCTTCGAGGATTGGGAAGACAGTAAGCACCTGGCAGGACTGCTATCTACCCTCACAGAGCTATCCAAGAAGTCTCTTACGCAGTTACAACTTGAACGAGTCGGCGGAGGCAGAACTCGGCTAGCATCTTATGGAGACTTCCCGAAGCACAGCCTCTTTACCAAACCTAAAGCTGTCCCCGCCTTTGCCCAATGGGCGCGTATTCGACTAGATCAGAACCGCCGTTTGATCGGCTTTCTCATCCCTCAGGAGCTCCATAATCAGCCTCAGGATTCATCCGAATTCCATCTCGATAAGAACACGTTCTACGTTGTCTTTCTCGATAAGGAGCATAAGTTTTATCCGTTATAATGGGGCGGCTAAGAGCCGCCTCTATGCTTATAGATCCAGGAGTTCGCGTTGCCAGGAGAGCATGGCGTTTGGTCCATCCTCGGGGTCTTTGACGACGTTTTCGAGGACTTTGCGCGAGGCGATGCAGGATGCCTCGATCTTTTGCTCCTTAGCGACTGTTGTGCGCTTATCGAGGAGGACCTGGAGGGCCTCATCGTTGATGCGGACGCGTGGTCCGCCGGTGCGCTCAGGCTTTTGGGGCCACTCTGCCTCTGGGACTTGGCGCGCGGCGGCGATGGCACTGTCCAGGGCGTTTTTACGGCGATCGCTGATGCGCTTAGGCAGCTTCAGCTCCTGTCCGTTTGCTAGCGCAGAGGCCCAGTCTAGGAGTTGGTTGTTGTTGATGATCTTAAAGCTCGGACGGTCAGCGACCTTAGCCTCGGCATCACGCCAATCGTAGAGCGCCTTCAGGAAGTTCAGCTCCGCAGGCTTCATCTTATGCGATCCGTTGAGACGCCAGCGGTTCTCCAGGTCGATGCGCTCTGCACGGTTAGAGCTGGTGAGAGCCTTACAGGACTCCTGGAACCAGTCGAGACGCCCTAGGGCATCGAGACGCATCACGAGGAGGTCAGAGATCTGAGGGAGGTAACGAACGTCGTTCTCTGCGTACTTGATCATGACCTCTGGGAGAGGGCGTTTAGTCCAGTCCGCGCGTTGCGAGTCCTTTGGCAAGGTGCGACCGCAGATCTGCTCTACTAATGAGGCATATCCAAACTTACGGAAGCCACATAAGCGCGCCGCTACCTGGGTGTCAAAGAGCAACCCTGGGGTCACCTTCAGGAAGCGCTGTAAGAGGTAGAGGTCATACTCACAACCGTGCAGCCATAGTGGCTTGGTGCGTAAGATCTCGCTAAACTTATCAGTTAGGTCGAGGTTAATGGCATCGAAGAGATAAAACTGTCCACCATAGCAAATTTGTGCCGTGCACAGAACCTCCTCGTAGTGGTGAAAATTATCGGCCTCGAAGTCGAGGTAAAAGGCGCGCGAGTTATCCTTGGATAACCACTTATCCATTAATTGATCGGCGCGAGACTGGTCTGCTACAAACTCCATGATTATACTAATCCCCTGATAAGCAGCTCTGCGTTTGAGGCTGTCTTATCGATGTTTTTTATTAATTTTTCTAAGGCTTCACCAGCGGGGATGCTGGTGAGCTGCTTTCTGAGCTGGATCACCTTCGTGAACTCCTGCTCATGATACAGGCGCTCGTCATTACGAGTGCCACTCTCGAAGAGGTGAATCGCGGGGAAAATCCGCATCTCTGCAAACTCGCGATCCAGCTTCAGCTCCATGTTACCGGTGCCCTTAAGCTCCTCAAAGACGATGTCATCCATGCGGCTCTCTGTCTCTACTAGAGAGGTCGCCACAATGGTCAGACTGCCACCTTCCTCCACATTACGGGCGGTGGAGAAGAACTTACGCGCCTGCTGCAGGGCAGCGGGCTTCAGCCCTCCAGAGAGAATAGCGCCACCGCCACCTGAGTTATTAAACCCTCGGGCGAGACGGGTAAGACTGTCCAGAAGCAGGATAACATCCTTCTTCTGTTCGACGAGACGCTTAGCACGCTCTAGCACCATCTCGGCCACTTGCGCATGGCGCTTAGGCGGCTCATCAAAGGTAGAGGCATAGACGGCGGCTCCACTCGTGTTTTCCTCAAAGTCAGTGACCTCCTCTGGACGCTCATCTAACAGGAGGATCATGAGCTCGGCATCAGGGTGGTTCTTCTCGATGGAACGAGCGATGTTCTTAAGCACCATCGTCTTACCACCACGCGGAGGCGCTACGATCAAGCCACGCTGCCCTTTACCAATCGGTGCCACGAGGTCCATAATGCGACCAGTGGTTGAGGGTTCATCATGCACCTCTAGCTGTAAGCGCTCCTCTGGGTACATGGAGGTGAGGTATTCAAAGTCGAGGTTCGGCTTATACTCCGCCACAGGGGTAGAGTCGATCTCTAGGATCTCATCGACCGTGAGGTATTTGTCCCGCCCCTTAGGCGAGCGGAGAACGACCTTAAGCATCTGCCCGTTCCGCAGCGCAAACTGGCGAACCAGTTGCGGCGCGAGGTAGCAGTCATCAGGTGAGGTGCGGAAGCTGCGCGCAGGATCACGGAGCATAGAGAACTTATCCCCCGCTCCTTCCAGCATACCGGTGCACTCGATCTTGACGCCCTTGCGCGCATAGAAGGAGGCGATATCGAAGACGAGGTGCGCCTTCGTGACATTAGCGCTGGATGAGATGCCGATTTCCTTCTGGAGCGCACGGAGCTCAAGATGCGTCTTCTGGCGCAACTCGTTCATGACAAGAAGCTCAGGTAAAGCAAGGGTCTCCTCCTGTGGGAGATCATCTGTCTGTTCTACAGTACTCATTCAAAAAAAAATATGGTGCACGAGGAGGTCAAGCTGGTTTCGCAGTTGATCTACCCCCCCGTTATTCCAAATAACATGGTCTGCTTGAAGTATCTTGTATGATAAAGCAACCTGTTTTTTGATCATCTTCAGAGCCGTAGCCTTGTCAAGAGCAGATCGAGACATAAGGCGACTTAATTGAAGATCGGCGGAGCAGGCTACCGTCACGACAGCATCGAACTCGTAAGGCGTCTCCTTCTCATAGAGTAATGGGATATCTGCTACCAGCACCTTGTCCGCCGGTAATGCGCCTAGGAGCTGACTATACTGCGTATGCACGCGTGGATGAAAGACGTCCTCCAGAAAGGGGCGCACGGTCTGGTCTCTGAGAAATGCCTCGCGGATCTGCCCCCTGCATACAGTGCCATCCGCCTGTAATATCTGTGGTCCTAGGCGCGCCATTAGCTCCTCCTGCACCTCTGCCGTATCATACAGAGCGTGCACGACGGCATCGGCATCAAACCCCACGGTGTCCTCCCGCTCCATGAGTAAGGCATAGACCGTGGACTTCCCGGTGGCAATATTTCCTGTGAGACCAAGTTGCATAAAAAAAAGGCTGACACCGCAGTGTCAGCCTTTGATCAGATAAATCAAGCGATTTCGGATTAGTTAAGCGGAGGGAGAAGACCCGCGTCAGAGGCAAAGAGCTCGTCGATCTCAGTGTCTACCTCACCAGCGCCGCTACGAATAGGGGTGCCAGTGGCATCGATCACCTGAGCGGTCACGAACATCACGAGGTTACTCTTGATGCGGCTCTCAGACTTGCTCTGGAACAGACGTCCGATGAGAGGAATGTCGCCAAGGATTGGGATCTTATCCTCTACGTTCTGCACGTCTTCACGCATGAGTCCACCAACTGCAACGGTGTATCCGTCAAAGATTGTAATCGCGGTCTCAATCTTACGTGTCGCGAATACTGGCATCTCGATGCGGTTCTCCGTAATGATCACGGACTCACCGTCTTCGGTCGTGCCTGTGATTGGGGATCCGTAGTTGATGAAGCCTTCGAACTCGACCACTTCTGGGCGGAACTCAAGGTTGATCACATAGTCGTTCGTGTCACCTGTCTGCGGTAGAATCTCTAGAGAAACACCGGTGTTACGGGTTTCAAACGCGGTAGGAGTAGCCGGAGTTACCGGGAAGACACCCGTCGCGGTTACACGGTCTGGGAGTTCTGGTGGATCATACTCGGTAGGGTAGATAAACTCACGAACAATCTCAATCTTAGCAGTCTCACCACTACGCGCCACAACGTGTGGTGCAGTCATGATGTCGACCCCCTTCTTCTGAGAAAGGCCACGGAAGATCATCTCTACAGTGTTACCACTGAGGATACCACCGACACTGAGGATACCTGGAGCACTAGACGTGGACTGGAGACCGGTAGATTGGTTAGCAATCAGGTTCACGATGCTGTCACGAGTAATAGCAACATCACCAGAACGGAGACCACTAGAGACTACGCGTCCACCAGCGAAGTTAAAGTCATTGACAGCTTGTCCGTTACCAACGGAACCACCACGCATACCGAGGCCGGTTCCAGGAACACTGAGGTTCCAGTCAAACCCGATCTC
>CAYWAG010000022.1:7691-12168 GCA_964455925.1 uncultured Verrucomicrobiales bacterium
TACTCCGCGAGGAAGGAGAGTAACGGTGTATTCATCGATACGGTAGCGGAGACCGGTTTGGTCACAGATAGCGTCGAGAACCTTAATGAGAGGGATGTTGCTAAGCTTGAGCTCAGAGATGCGGAGCGTGGCGGGATCTGCCGCGCCGAGTTCACCTTCTGGAGCAAGCCCGAGATCATCACCTTCACCTGCAACAGGCTTCTTAGGCTCGCGGATAATGAAGTTAATTCCCTTGCGGGTTGGGTCAACCTCAGGGTCAAGTTCACGAGAACGCATACGGAGTTCATCGATCGCCTCCTCGATGGAGATGTCAACCATCTCAACCTGTGGAAGGATAATGGACTTCAGCTTATTGCTAATGTTTTGCCCTTTCTTCTCAGGCCCTGTGGTGAGGCCGATAATCTGATCTTCATAACCACCATCTGCCTGCACAGTTAGCTCCCATGCCTTATCAACCTCTGCGAGGAGGTGCGCACGAGTGTGATCATATGCAGAACGGTAGTAGTCAGAGCGGATAGAAGCACAACGCTCGAGCCAGCGGCGCGCCGCCTTGTTATACTTATCGATCTTAAGAACATTGTTGAACTCGACCTCAGCCTTATCGAACTGACCAAGATTGTAATACCCTTCACCCATGTAAAGAAGGCGACGAACACGGTCTACATCTTGGGTGTGCTCATAGGTAAGAGCAGGGTTTGTGCGGATAGGATCATCAAGATAGTCTAGCTCCTGGTTTGCGAGGGCGTTACCAGGATCGACAAGGAGGACATCCTCTAGAAGCTCACGAGCCTCATCATACTTACCGACCTTACGGTGCTGCTGCGCAAGAGCAACGCTACCGTCAGCAAGGTGCTCTGTCATCGCTTGGCGACGGGTGGCACCAACGCTACCACGAGGTGTCTTATCAAGAGCGGCGCGGTATTCGTTAACGGCGGTCTCGTAGTCGCCTTTAGCATATGCGGCACGACCATCGGTGAGGTGCATTTCAGCTTCCCGAATAGAGTTCATGCGACGCATTCTCTCCCGAGAAGCGAGATCGCCCTGTGCCATCGCAGGCGCAGCAAGCAGCATCCCGAGACCGGCATACATGGTTAAGTTCTTAATATTCGTTGTGTTCATCATTAAAATTTATCTGCGAGTATAAGAGCATTAATTCTGAAAAAATACCCTTTGTGAAGTCTTTATTGAAATAATTTGAATTTTAATTTATGGCGATTACTTTCTCCTTTTGCTCACCACCCTCTTCGTAAGAAAGAACCATCTCTTTCTCATCTTTCACCTCTACGAAGTGAAACTTGCCTTCTGGAGAGATCTTACCGGAGGGAAGATCAAAGCGAGTATTCTCTGTCAGGGTGAAACGTTCCTTGTTTTTGCCCAGTGCTTTCAGTGACATTGTGATGGTGTAAACCTTCACTTCTAGGTCGTTACGGCTCTTCTTAGCAATGGTGAAGCTCTTATTACGCTGGGTATCCAGAATAGTTGCCGCCTTGCCCTTACGAACGTAGCCAGCCTTCTTCTCCTCCGTGTCCTCCACCTTAGTGAGGGTAAAGCGCCCTTCTAGCGGGGTGCCAGGGAAGATGTCGCCACCTTGAGCAACGTACTCTGAGCGGAGACCACGAGGGTTCTTGGCATCAAAGTAACGGAACTGGTTCTTCCCCTTGCCGAGAGCGGTTGGGTAAACGAGCTTGTAGCGGGTGTACTCAGACTTCACGAAGCGGAGCTTAGAGATCAGAGCGGGGTGAGAGGAGAAGTCCGTAGGATCGGTCTTAGCCTCGAACTCCTCTAGGTTCGTAAACCCGTCAGCGTCGGCGTCACGCTTAAGAGAGTTCTTATAGCTAGGGTCGATCCCATTGTTCAGCCACCAGCGGTTTGGCACGGGAGGGTGAACTTTGAGACCACCTTCCGCATCGAGATCGACAAGGTCTGGCGAGCCTGGGATCTTAAAGAGGGGAACAGAGGTCATGAGGTCGAGCGCGCGGCCACGTAGCTTAGAGCCTTCCCATTGGGGACTCTTCTTTAGGAGCGCGGCAGCCTCCTCTGCCTCGATCTTTCCTGTCATCTCCGCGAGACCACGGGTCCGCGCATTATCCTGAGGGAACTTCTTCCCGAGTGATAGAACTGAGAGCACACCCAGCACGATCAAGACCAGAGCCACCGCTGCTGCGAGGCCCACCAATAGTTTTTCATCTTGCTTCTTTTTCATCCGATTTATGTTTGGGTTGGGGTTACTTACTTCTTCGCTGGAGCAGCCGTCTCAGTAGCGGTGAGATAGGAGAGGTTAAGGTCGATAAAGACGGCGACACGTTCCTTACCGAGAACTTGGGTAAAGAGCTTCTCATTACTGAGGGGAACATCCTCTTCCTCGCCTTCGTCCTCGCTGAAAATCGCGTCAAAGACACTAGCAGCATCTTCTGTAGTATCAGACTCTTCCTCCTCCACTGCGTCGAGGGAGTCTTCTACCGTCACTTCTTGTAGCTTCACCGTATCAACGGTGAAGAGGAACTTCTTAGACTTAAGGATCTCGTTAATGAAGGCTCTGGCCTTTGGCTCACGAGAGATAAAGGAGAGTTCGATCGGGTGCTGCGTAACAGTGGTCTTCTCCGGTGCGCGGTTGGACTGTCTGTTATTAATAGCACTCTCACCACTCTCTACCTCCAGAGAGATAGGCTTACGGTAGAGATTCACGAGACCATCTGGCTGCACCTTCAGGAGTTCCTCATGGAGCCACACTAGAGCGTCTAGCTGGTAGAGTAACACCCCAGTCGCCTCCTGTGGAGCGAGCACGGAGCTGTATTTCTCGAACCCGAGATGCCAGTCCGCAGGAAGACGTACGCCCTTTTCAGCATACGCAGCCTTCAGGCGCTTGGTCTGTTGAGTCACCTTATCAGAAAACTCCGCAGGCTTGACGTTCTTAAACTCAGGTGCCTCGGCAAAGGAGAGCTCCTTCTGGAGAACATCCAGTGTTTTTTGGTAATCCTTTAGGGAGTCTGTCATTTGGTCAACGGTCTCTTGGCGCGGGGCGCCAGCCATTGACTTCATCTGCGATACTTGCCCGAGTTTGGCGTTATACGCTTGCGTGTTCTTCCCGAAGGCGGACTTCTGGAGGAACCCAAGAACGAGGGCACCGCCAGCAAGAACGACCGTAAGGGCGATCAAGATGATCTGGAAACCCGATATTTTTTTCTTTTCCATGTTGTTGATTGTTATTGTGCGATTGAGATAGGGCTTGCGAGGGGAAGAAGCATACTAAAGGTAGCCTTATCCTGCTCAGTAGGAATGGTGCTCTGGATCTGCAGGACCATGTTGTCGTCGAGCTTCTTACCATCTAGCTCGAAGGTGAAGGCAGACTCCTTAGCGGACTTAATCTTCTCTAGGATACCATAGACGACCTGTTGGTTCTGTGGGTTATCACGCCAGAAGCCTTTGATCATCACGGCGTTAACCTGTGCCTCCTTATCACTGAACTCCTCTACTGCGGAGTTCCCGTATGTCATGGTCTCAAAGCTCGGGGAAACGAGAAGAGATTCACCCACAGATGGCGTTTCCTTGAGAGCAACAAACTCATAGGAAACGAGGTCTTGGATACTATCTAGCCAGACAACCTCTGAGGTGAAGTAAGTGCGAAGCTCATCCAGACGATCCACAGAGGTGTAGCGATCCATCACGAGCTTGCTCAGGTCTGCACTCTTATTGTCTAAGGCTTTCTGGTCTCGGTTCAGCTTATCCAGCTGACGCTTAAAGGGCTGCAGTGCCTGGATCTCTCCATCTAGCTTAGCGATCTGCTTCTGCGCGTGGGCGTTATTATAGAACTGTGTTCCCGCCCATACGAGGCTCCCCACGATGACGGCTGCCGCAGATGCGATGAAGAAGGGCTTCTTCTTAGCATCCTCACGACGCGCCATGATGGAGTCCGGAACGAGGTCGATGGATAGGACGCTGGTCTCTGCCGCTGTCGTCGCCAGGCCAACGAGTTCACCCAGCTGGTGTGCGTGCCCAGCCAGCGCCTCTTGGTTCACCGCTGGCCCTACGGCGATGCGGTTAAACGGATTAAAGTACTCTACCGGGAGGCTGTGCTTCTCCTCTAGGAACTCCTTGAGGTATGGAAGGTTTGACCCACCACCAGCGAGGAAAATCTTAGTCGGAGGGGATCCACCATGCTGGCTGCGGTAGTAGTTGATCGTGCGAGTAATGTCCGATGGGAGACGGGTAACTGCGTTCGTGATTACTGAGGCGAGGGCACCTGTAGCCTCATCCCACTGCGCGTAATACTCACCGTTCAGCGCGATGCAGCCTGAGTTCGTCTTATACCCCTCCGCCGTGGGGTAATCCACTTGATACTCCTTACTAATGGCAGTGGTGACACCCACGCCCGTTGTATTAATGCTACGGATAAAAATCTTCTTCCCTTCGATGAAGATGAGGTTCGTGGACTTTGCCCCTGCATCGATGAGGAGCACGGATTGTGCCTCCTCTGGAT
>CAYWAG010000023.1:0-11931 GCA_964455925.1 uncultured Verrucomicrobiales bacterium
CTAAGGGAGCATTATCACAAGAAACTTCGCGGATAGGTCTCCCCTATCGGGGAGAAAGCCCACAGCCCCGGGTAGAGGGCGGCGGGTGGTTGAGCGCAGCGCAACCACATGCGCAGCCCGGCACCCGGGGTAAAGAGCGGGCAACATACCCGCCGAACGCAAGACAGCATCCCACCCCAGCACATGCAGAGGCGGAACCTCCATCCCAGATCGATGCTAGACCTAGCGCTCCGTTAAACAAACCCGCTGTTGTTCCCCTGAGAAGACCTGAAAAAGCCATCTCCTCAGGTTCCGCCTCAAACCTGTTCAAGGAAGAAAGCACCGTATTTGTTCGGCGGTTCGGTTTAGCCCACACAACCCGGGGTGCCGGTTGGCGTATATCATTGCGCTGCGCACAATGACACGCCGCCCTCTACCCCGGGCTATGGGCTTTCTCCCCTATCGGGGAGACCTTGTTGCGAAGTTTGACGGCTTACCCTTGAGTGTAAGGCTCTCCTGCGAAATTTGCCTAAGGGCTATCCTGCGCTAGCGCTTGTATTGCGGATAAAAAATGTCGTGTAGAGTGTCGCTCACGGAAAATCACGACATGGTGTGGACCTCCCCGCTGTAGAGCATGTGGGTCATGGCGATGTCGTGGGCATCTACAGGGAGGGCGGGGACGACCTGCTGCTGGAGACAGACTCCCATCAGAATGGGCGCGGGGTGCTGAGCGAGGAAGCGATCATAGAAGCCGCCGCCCCGCCCTAAGCGCTGCCCCTGCGCGGTAAAGGCTAAGCCTGGGCACACGACGAGATCGAGGGTGGAGGGAATGATCGGTGGGTGTACCTTTGGGTTTGGCTCCTTAATGTCATAGTATCCCTTAGCGAGTGTGGAGGGGTGAGATACACGATGAAAGGTCATGCCGTCCGCATTTACCAGCGGGAAATGCCACTCAATATGGGAGAGGAGTTCGGTGGTGAGCGTAAGGCATACCTCGGTAGGAAGGGCGGAGTAGAGGGCGACCTTACGAATGTCTGGATGCTGCTGGAGCCAGTTAGCTAATGCCTTAGCGGCGGAGAGAGACTGGTCTGACCAGACATCATCAGAGAGACTGGCGAGGGAGGATCTCATGTCCTTACGAATACTGCGCTTAGTGAGGGGCATAGGGGGATAAAAAAAGTGAGTGCGAGAGGGGGGCGAGTAGGACAGCAGGCGTGCTAGTCTTGCGTGATGGTAACGTAGAGGTAGTAACTGCCGTCCTTAGAGTCCAGCGCGGGGCCCAGAGTGATGGCTCCACCCGCCAGATCCCATCGGTGTGTGATCGTAGGTGCGCCCTGCCCTGCTGCGATCTGGGCAGCAGTAGGGTAGGTGGGCGCGGCAAAGCGAGGCGCCCCATGAATGATCTGAAAGAGCTGCACGAGTTCGCTCCAGCTCGCCATGAGACTGGTAGGGACCTCTGCCGCTGTTACTGAGGTGGTGCGTAGTTCTAATCCCGTGAGCGCCTTCATCGTTCCCATTTCTGTGCGCGTTCCTGCCCCCCAGTAGAAGTGGAGGAAGCATTGGAGCCCGCCGATGGTGTGCTGAGTCTTAAACTTGCCGCTGATGCCCGCCATGGTGTCGAAGATGCCGTTACCGACATGGCTGACGACGACCTCACTGGCACGGAGCTTATCGAGGACTTGGCGGTAGCTGTCGCCAAAGTGGAGGGTATCAAAGATGGGCTTTGGGGCGCGTAGATACGCCTCGCCCTTAGCGTTCTCAAACCGGCGGATAAAGCCCTGGTCATCGGGGTGGAGCTTAGAGATGGTAAAGGTAAACTCCTCCGATCCTTTCTTAATGACGACTTGGTCTGCATCTGATCGCAGATACGTTCCACGGAAGGAGCGGCTCCCGTCGCGGCTCCGCCACTCGCGCGTTAAGCTAGGATCAGCGAGCAGGGGCGCAATCAGTAGGATGAAGCAAAGGAGAGAGAGCTGTTTCATAGGACAAAGGCACAGGAAGTGAGAAGCTGAGTTCACAACCAAAAGGCTTAGAACTTAGCATCATACCTTAGCTATTATGAGATAAAATAAAAAAAGTGGGGTTTTCTTACCTATCTACTGAGGTCGTCTTGCTCCATGACCTCGAACCCCGCATTGTTGAGGATATGCTTCCCGAACTCGATGTCATCGACATGGAATGCTAGCAGGGACTTCCCCTCTGGGTTTGGGAGGAGGGCGTAGCCAAAGTCGATGTTGGTCTCTGCGTTGCTAAAGGCGTTCAGGCAGTCCAGGAGCTGGCTCGCGGGCTCGCGGAAGGCGACGACGAGCATGTCTCTGGTCGTATGCGGAATCCCTCGCTCGCAGAAGATCGCCTCAGTGGTCTCTGGGTCTGAGACAACGATGCGAATGATCGTGACGTCGCTAGAGTCCTTTACGCTGATGCCGAGTAGCTCTACCCCCGCGCTCTTAAGGAGGGAGAGGAGGGACTGCAGCGCGCCAGTCTCGTTTAGGAGCATAATGGAGAACTGCTTTACAGGTGAGGTGGAAAGGTGAGTGTCTAGGCTCATAGTTAGTGGTGTTAGCGTTAGAAGAGTTGTTTAATGGTAAATGTTTCTTGTGAACTGGTGTCTTGGAGCACGACTTGACCCGGGCGGACTTCTAGCACGCGGAACTCACGGTCATAGGTGTCTGTGAATCGGTCGCCTTCCTGCGCGACGAGGAAGAGCGTGCTCCCCGCCTCCTGCACCAGGGCGTAGGGGGCGGTGCGGAAGATCTCTAGCCCTGCGGTCATGGTCAGGATTTCGCCGCTGCGCTGGTTCCGCACCTCCACTATGGAGACGTCTTCTGGCTGGCCGGAGGACGTCATCTTAGAGTGATCATAGCGGGGGGTAATGGTGAGCACCTCGTAGTCTGTCTCTGGGATCGTCGCCCCGATGGGGATCTCATGCTCTGTGTGATCACCGTAGAGGTACTGCACCTTTACTGCCTGCTCCGTTACCCCAGTGACCTGGAGGGGGAGGGTATCCTCACGATACGCCCGCACCGTGAGGCCAGAGATCTCGCCGACCTCTAGGTTCTGCGTGATGGACGCCACATTGACGTGATCAGGGGGGAATGCGCTGTCCTGCGCCGCTGCAGCGTAGTCGGTCAGGCTCAGCACCTGGGTGACGGTGTCTGCCACCATGCTGGCATCTAGGTCGGAGGGCGTGAACTCGTTCTGTGCGGGAGCAGCGCCTAGGTATGAGGCTATCTGATGGTGCCCTGCCTGGGTAGCGAGCTGTGCCGCCGTGGTTCCAGACTCATTCGTGCTGTAACGGTTCGCTCCGTTTTCTAATAGGACGCGGACGGTCTCTGCGTGACCGCTCTGAGCCGCTAGCATTAACGGCGTGCGCCCATCATCTGCTAGGCGGGTATAGACTGAGGCACCCTGCTGCGTGAGCAGTGGCACGAGCGTGCTATGCCCCCGCAGCGATGCCACCATGAGGGCATCATCTAGGTGGTCACGGGAGTAGAGCGCTAGCTCTCGCACAAGGTCTGCGCGGCCAGAGTCGGCAGCAATGGTGATGGCACGGTGCCCTTGGGCGTCTTGCTGGGAGGGGGAGGCATTCTTCCGTAACAGGGTGCGTATCATGGCGGGGTCTCCGGCTCTGGTAGCGGCGATGAGCGGGGTTTCGCCTTCTTGGTTTCTACTATCGATCGGGGCTCCATTGCGGATCAGCTCTAGGGCGGCGTCCTGTGCCTGGTTCATGGCGGCGATGTGTAGGAGCGTGTTGCCCAGTGCATCGCGCTGGTCGCGCTGTGCTGGATCTGCCAGAACAGCGCGCAGGGCTTGGACATCGTTCCCCGCAGCGATCTCAAACACGGAGACAGGATCTGAAGGCGCGGGAGCAGGAGCCGCTGGACGGCGGCAACCTGCAAGGAGGCAGGTAACCACAATGAGCGTTAGAAGATCCTTATACATGACGACGAGACGTATAGATCAGGGTGCCATGAGTTGCAATCCCAATATCTGTCAGGTGTAATTTTATCTCACATTGCGGCGATAATTCATGAGTACATCATATGATCCTTGATTCCGCAGTGAGGAAACCGCTAAGACGCTAAGTTTATGGTTCTTTTCGGATTTGTGTGGAGAGGCGATTTATTGCCCGCAATACAAGCGCTAGCGCAGATTATTAGTGGTGGAGAGGTAGAGAGAAGATGAGGAGCTCAATTATTCAATAGAGGTAACTGTTCAGCTAGGGGAGCATTATCACAAGAAAAAACTTCGCAACACGGTCTCCCCGATAGGGGAGACCTTGTTACGAAGTTTGACGGCTTACCCTTTAGTGGGTATTCCGATTCTTGACCGAACCTCTTTTACCCTACCTGAATAGTTACCAATAGAGTTTAATTGATGCTCTGGGGGATAATGAGGTTGCGATAAAGCGTGATTATTCACGCAAAAAGAGCCTAAAACCTAAAACCCTCTACGTCATCACAAAGAGCCTCTTCCTTCCACTAACTTTAGAGAAGAGGCTCTACAGACAGGATGGTGATCTCTGTAGTGCTCTGTTGCCAGCGGATGTTGCACTGCCCGATGCTTAGGGCCAGGGTGACGCCGAACTGTTGGTCGGCATGTGCATAGGCGGGCTGGGGCTGGGCCTGTAGGGTTTGCTCAATGATGGCGCGATCAGCGGGGGAGAGACTGTGCTGACCGCTACCTACCTGGTGGCTAGGCCAGACCACCGCGATGTCACTGCTAGGAGGGAGTCCATACGCCGCCATCGCCGCCGGATGTGCATCCGCGTAGGGGAGGTAGGGCTTAAGGTCTAAGAGCGGGGTGCCGCTCACCAGGTCCAGCCCCGCTACATCGATGCGCACCAGTCCTGCCTCCCGATGGATCTGCCGCAGCTCTACCACACTCAGGCACAGGCGGTTAGGGCGATATGGGGCGCGTGAGGCGAACACGCCCACCTTCTTAGCCCCGCCCAGCTTAGGGGGACGGACTCGGGGGCGAAACTGCTCCCGATCATTAGTGGACTCCGGGACGAGGTGAAAGAGAGTGACTAACCAGAGATGGGAGAACCCATCCAGCCCCTCAAAGGCGGCCTCCTGATCATACGGTGGATAGAAGTGGAGGGTGCCTGTGGCGTCCGCCACGACCCCAGATTGCCGAGGGGTGCCAAACTTTTGGGGGTAAACGGACTCTACCCACCCGATAGGGGACAGAGCATGCTCCTGCGGAGGGGGAGGCTCAGACATGACCGATGCGAAACTTACGGGTAAAAAACACGTTCCGATAGCGAGGACCGAATAGGCACAGGATAACGCGCCTTACTCCCCACCGCGGTTAAAGCGAGCCATCTCACGCTTCGCTTCCATGAGCTCTACGCGTTCCTTTAGGTCATGGCGTTGGTCGACCTGGTTCTTCCCCTTACCTAGCCCTAGCTCTACTTTGACGCGGTTCCCTTTCCAATACATCTTCGTGCAGATGATCGTGTACCCTTTCGTTTGGGATGCCTCTGCTAGCTTGAGGATCTCCTTCTTATGCAGTAGCAGACGTCGAGGGCGCTTAGGCATATGTTGGAACCATTCGCCTGCGGTCTGCCATGGACGAATGTCGATCCCGTAGAGAAAGCACTGCCCACCTTCGATGCGGGCAAAGCTATCCACAATGTTGACCATCTTCTCACGGATGGATTTGACCTCCGTCCCCTTTAGCTCGATCCCCGCCTCAAACTTCTCCTCGATCACGTAGTCGCGCCGCGCCTTCTTGTTCGTGGAGATATCTGGCGTTGGGGCGCCTTTCTTTTTCTTATCTTTCTTAGCCATATGTTGGTCTTCTGTTACGCCACTACTCTGCATATACACAGGAGCTTGGCGCGGTGGATAAGGTTACAGGGAGAGCCCCCTCTGCACGTGAGAGGGGGGAAATGTGTGACGGAGTATGCAGAGGGAGGGCTGCACTCACTCATAGAGAGAGGCATGACCTGCCGTGCGGTGGAGAACTCTCGTAAACCTTATTCAGCGGTAGCTTCCGCCTCTGCCGCCGCCTTAGCTGCAGCTTCGCTTTCTTTCTTCTCCTTTGCGGCCTTCGCCTTAATGACCTCAGGAAGCGGGAAGATCTCGATCCCAGCAGGGATGATCTTACCGGTAATGATCTCGGTCAGCGCAATGTCTGCAGCTCCCATGCTCGGGAGAGTCTTGATGAATGGTGCACGCCCAGAGTTGAGCTGCTTCACACGCTTAGAAACAAGATTAATAAGGATTTGTGGGTCACGCACAATTTCGGAGGCCGTATCTACAAGCTCGCTGTTCATAAAAAAAAGAGGGTGGGGGGAGTTAGGTACCCAGCTCGTATCACTACGAGGTAGGGTTTGGTGGCATAACAAGACGTATAAAGGGAATCAAGAGAAAAACTACTTCCCATTTGCAGGGGCTTTCTTACTTCAGTGCCGGCAGAGCCTTGCGGACATAGTTCGCCCCAGAGACGAGGGTGAGCGTAACGACTAGCCCCAGCAGAATGGTGCAGGTGAGCGCGAGCTGATCCTGTAGTGGGAAGGCGATGGCGATGAGCACCAAGATACAGTATGCCATTTGGGAGACCGTCTTCCACTTGCCCCATTGATCCGCAGGCAGGACGACCCGCTTCTCCACGAGCAAGAGTCGCAATCCTGTAACTGCAAATTCGCGAAAGAGAATAGAAACCGTCGCCCACGCCGGGCAGAGACCTCGCTCCGTAAAGCACACAAAGGCAGCCGCCACGAGGATCTTATCCGCCAGCGGATCCAGCAGCTTACCAAGGTCGGTGACTAAGCCCAGCTTACGCGCTAAATACCCGTCTAACCAGTCCGTAACAGAGGCGAGCAGGAAGCAGATGAGCGCCGCGACAGGCCCCCAACATACCGATAGGGTGAGAAAAAGGGTGAAGAATGCCGCCATAAAAATTCGGGCGAGACTGAGTGAATTAGGAAGATTCATGAATAGGATTAATGGGGTATTGGAGAAAGAAGTAAGTTCTTAGTTGCCATGGGCGTGATTCTCGCTAATGAACTGAAGCACAGACATTTAATTATGGAAGCAAATAGTGACTTTGGATTAATCGGACTGGCCGTTATGGGTCAGAACCTCGTTCTCAACGTAGAGAGCCGTGGCTTCACGGTATCAGTTTACAACCGTACCACCTCCACCATGGAGGAGTTCATCGCAGAGAACCCAGGTAAGAACCTCGTCGGTGCCCCTACGATCGAAGAGTTCATCGCGAGCCTCAAGCGCCCACGTAAGATCATGATCATGGTCAAGGCTGGTGGCCCAGTTGACAAGGTTATCGAAGGTCTCCTCCCTCACCTAGAGGAAGGTGACATCGTCATCGACGGTGGTAACTCTCTCTACACCGACTCTGAGCGTCGTGACAAATGGCTCGAGCCACTCGGGTTCCGCTTCATCGGTGCAGGTGTCTCCGGTGGTGAAGAAGGCGCTCTTAAGGGCCCATCCATCATGCCTGGTGGTCCTACTTCTACCTGGGAAGTCATGCAGCCAATCTTTGAGTCCATCTCCGCTAAGGTTGATGGCGAGCCATGTGTCACACACATCGGCAAAGGTGGCGCCGGTCACTTCGTCAAGATGGTTCACAACGGCATCGAATACGGTGACATGCAGCTCATCTGTGAGGCATACAACATCTTTAAGGCCGCTGGTATCTCTAACGCAGAGCAGGCAGAGATCTTCGCTGAGTGGAATGCAGGTGACCTCGAGTCCTTCCTCATCGACATCACCGCGAACATCCTCAAGCACAAGGACGTTGAGACCGGTAAAGACCTCGTTGACATCGTTGTTGACAAGGCGGGTCAAAAAGGCACCGGCCGTTGGACTGTTATGGAGTCCGTGGAGCAAGCCGTTCCATTCTCCACCATCGCTGGTTCGGTAGAAGCCCGTATCCTCTCCGCTAAGCGTGACGAGCGTAAGGTTGCTTCCGGCATCCTCCAAGGCCCAGATAACTGGAGCTTCGACCTCACCATTCCTAAGGAAGAGCTGGTTGCTAAGGTTCGTAACGCCCTCTTCGCGTCTAAGATCGTCTCCTACGCACAAGGTCTCGACCTCATCGCGAAGGTTGGCGAAGACAAAGGCTGGGGCCTCAACCTCGGCGAGATCGCTAAGATCTGGCGTGGTGGTTGTATCATCCGTGCGCAGTTCCTGAACCGCATCACAGAAGCCTACAGCGAGAACCCACCAACCAACCTCATGCTTGCTCCATACTTCACAGAGGTCCTTAACAAAGGACAGCAAGACTGGCGTGAAGTTGTTGCCCTCGCTGCAACCAACGGTATCCCGGTTCCATCCTTCGGCGGATCCCTCTCCTACTACGATGCTTACCGTGCCGAGCGTCTCCCAGCGAACCTCCTCCAGGCGCAGCGTGACTTCTTCGGTGCTCACACCTACGAGCGTCTTGATAAGCCAGAAGGCGAGTTCTTCCACACCGAAGACTGGCCTGAGCTTATCGGATAAGCCCAACGTATCCTAAACCACAAAAAAGCACCTCCTGCTCCCACGAGCAGAGGTGCTTTTTTTGTTCCCCCGTCACACTACACGACAATTTTCACTTTGTATTTTTTTTATCCGCAGATTACGCAGATGAACGCAGATTGGATTTAATGAAAAGGTATGGTTTGTTTGGCTAGCGTGAGGGGCAGCCCACAGCGCAAGCGCTACAGGCTTCATGTGAGCAGTTATGTAAACTATCTATTGGATTCTCCACTAGGGCAGTAATTTCCTGTCTATTCTAGCGGTGTTCTCCATCTATGCACTTTGACCACCATCCAGACAGCTCTCCTCTGAGAGGTTCAGGCTTTCCGATTCCTCCAAAAGGATCCTCCTTGGTATGACTAACGCCGGCAGAGAGGAAAAGGCACGCCACCAACTGGAGACTAAACAGGGATCTGGTTTCTCGCAGAACCCTTGAATCTAAAGCTTCTAGGAACCAATGAGCTGAACTTGAGCCCTCAGGCTAAATGCTCGGCGCCAGTCCGTCATTTTTCATGTCGTGAGACACTAGCCGAGAATAGCTATTCTTTCTCTACGTGCCCCCTCAGTCACGCTGGTGTGCGTATTAGAAAAACAGCTCTACCCAGACGCCTGCGGAGAAGGTGGAGGGTGCCTCGTCAAGCGCTAGCGCGAGTGCGGCGTATGGGGTGATGGAGAGGCTGCTATTAACATTATGGGTGTAACTGAGCCTGGTGCTGAGGTCGTATAGACCACTGCGGCGGAGGTAGTCACTGGCAAAGTTGACCTCACCGAGGAGGGTGAGGTAGGAGTCGTCAGACAGCCGATGGGTGGCGATGGCTCCGAGCTGCCCAAAGATGCTCGCCTCGGCCTGGTGATAACTCAGCTGGGCAAAGCTGGAAACGTGCTGACCTAGTGGGACGTCCACCCCTACCGCCAGCTCTACGCCAGAGTCGAGGGGGGACTGCTCATAGTGCGTGTAACTGAGCTCCACAGTTAGCGAGAAGTCTACGAACTCTTGCGTGCCGGCTAGGAGGGCACCGAACTCGGCAAAGTCCCCAGAGATCTCTGCTCCATGCCATAGGGAGATATCTACACTCTGGGTTTGGCTGAGGGTGACGTTCGCTTGGAGCTGAACGTCAGTGAGGTCCTGGGCTAACTCTACGCCTCGGTGTAGGTAGCCTGTGCGTATGCCCGTTACGAACTCGATCCCGTAGGGAATGTCTTGCGCTCCGAGGGGAGCGGCAAGCGTCGCAGTGAGCAGGGCACAGGGGAGTAGAGTAGGGGAGATCCTCATGGAGTAAGGCTTAGCCTTTCTCCTCTTTCTTGGCAACTGTTTTGATGCGGAGGTCGCGGAGTTGCTTAGGATCGACCTGTGCGGGGCTGTTGGTCATGAGGTCGATGCCCTTGTTGTTTTTCGGGAACGCCATGACTTCGCGGATGGAGTTCTCGCCACACACCAGCATCGCTAGACGGTCCAGCCCGAGGGCAACGCCGCCGTGTGGTGGCGCCCCAAACTGGAAGGCGTCGAGAATGTGGTTAAACATCTCTTCCTTCTCCTGTGGTGTGATCCCGAGGGCGTCGAACATTGCTTCCTGGAGGTCTGCCTCGTGGATCCGGATGGAGCCACCGCCGATCTCATATCCGTTGAGGACGACATCGTAGGCTTGGGCGCGGAGACCTTCATATTCGCCTGCTTTCAGCTTGGCCTCGTCCTCCTTCACCGGGCGGGTGAACGGGTGGTGCACAGCGTGCCACTTATCATCTTCCTCGTTGTATTCCACTAGTGGGAACTCGGTGACCCAGAGGAAGTTCAGCTCCTTATTATCCTTTAGCAGCTCTTGTAGGGAGGCGACCTCCAGACGGATACGGCCCAGAACCTCACAGGCAGGTGCCCACTTATCCGCGGCAAAGAGGATGAGGTCTCCTGGCTCGATGTTGAGGCGCTCTTTCATCTCGTTCAGCTCCTCATCGGTGAGGCGCTTGACGAATGGGGAGCGCCAGGTGCTGCGGTCTTCACCACGCACTTGAATGTATGCTAGTCCCTTAGCTCCGTGCTCTTGCGCGAGCTTAGTGAGGGAGTCGATCTGACCGGTAGAGATGTCGGCAAACCCTTTGGCGTTGATCGCCTTAATAACACCACCAGCCTTCACCGTGCCGGAGAAGACCTTGAACTCACAGTTCTCAAAGGTGTCGGTGAGGTCGACCATTTCCATGCCAAAGCGGCGGTCTGGCTTATCAGAACCGTAGCGGTTCATCGCGTCCTGATACGTCAGACGCTCAAAGCTCGCAGGAATGTCCACGCCGATGGACTCCTTAAAGACGCGGCCCAGAAGCCCCTCGATCAGACCAATGATGTCCTCTTGGTCCACAAAGGAGGCCTCCATATCGATCTGGGTGAACTCCGGCTGACGATCCGCGCGGAGGTCCTCATCACGGAAGCACTTAGCGATCTGGAAGTAGCGCTCTACCCCCGCAACCATGAGGAGCTGCTTATACTGCTGCGGCGCCTGTGGGAGGGCATAGAATCCACCCGCCTGTAGGCGCGAGGGCACGAGGAAGTCCCGGGCACCTTCTGGTGTGGACTTAGAGAGGATCGGGGTCTCTACCTCGATGAAGCCGCTGTCGTCTAGGAAGTCGCGCGTGGCCTTAGCCACACGGTGACGGGTACGCAGGTTGCTCGCCATCCGAGGACGACGGAGGTCGAGGTAACGATACTTCATGCGGAGGTCCTCATTAGAGAGCTCCTTATCCAGCTGGAAGGGCAGAACCTCGGCCTTGTTAATGATCGTGAGTTCGGATGCCACGACCTCGATCTCGCCTGTTTCTAGGTTCGCGTTTGTGGTATCGACCGCCTCGCTCTTTAGGCGCATCGCACATTGACCGGTGACCTGGATGACATCCTCAGCACGGAGCTTGTGGCTGAGTTCTGCCGCCTCTGGGGATGCCTCTGAGCGAAAGACGCACTGCGTTACTCCCTCGCGGTCGCGCAGATCCACAAAGATCACACCACCCTGGTCACGGACTGTATTGATCCAGCCGATAATGGTTACCGTATTCCCCGCATCGGACGCTCTTAGTTCATTACAGTGGTGTGTTCTCATGTGTAGTAGAAAATTTAAATAAATCGTTTATCGACTCATCGCTTACTCCCACCCCCGCGACCATGCAATCTTGATAATGACTTTTTTTCCACCAGAAGACACCAGTGATACCCAAGTGATCCACTAGGGGGGACGATAATTCCTGCCCCAGCTATGACTATTCAGGTGGGGGCTGGCAGGATGTTTAAACCGCGAAAAACGCTAAATTGCGCTAAAAAAGAGAGGGATTCAAACCTGCTGATAGTGCATCATCGTATTACGTATCACGTGAGCATATTAGAGTGAACCAGAATAGTCATAGAGCAAGAATTCACAGAATTGACGCCCACTTACTCTGTTGCTCCTGCGCCTTCCGTAAAGCAAACTACAAGAAGGCTCGCTTTGAT
>CAYWAG010000024.1:0-11872 GCA_964455925.1 uncultured Verrucomicrobiales bacterium
GAGGCACAGAGGGCTTTTTTTAGGTTTTAAAAGGGTGTTTTATCCGCAGATTTCGCAGATTGGCGCAGATGTTTTTTTTGATGTATTAGAATTTTTTGGAGGAGGGAATAAAAGTAATTATATGGGTAAGGGTTCAATTTACCTCTTTAAAACTCTCTGAGTCTCCGTGCCTTTGCCTAAGGGCTATCCTTCGTATTGTGGTTCAAATTAGAGCGTTTTTTGCCACTGGAGGAATTGGTTGGTTAGGGTGTCGACGGCTAGGGAGACGTCTAGGCGGAGGGCGTCGGTGGGCGTCTCTAGGGTGGCGAGCTGGCTGTCTAGGAGGCTGGGGGGCATGAAGTGCTCGCCGGCTTCGTAGCGGATGGTGATGCGCTCGCGGAGGACGTCGGGATCCGTGTGAAGGTGCAGAAACTGGAGGGCTGGGTAGTGCGTGCGGAGGAGGTCGCGGTAGCTCTGCTTTAACGCGCTACAGGCGATGAAGGTGGGGGTCGGCTCGGTGGAGCGCTCGTAGGCAAGCTTAGCGAGGATCTCTAGCCAGGGACGACGGTCGTCATCGTTAAGGGCGTTTCCACTCGCCATTTTTTGACGGTTGGCTTCTGGGTGGTAGTCGTCCCCGTCGTAGAAGGTGCCGCCCGTGGCATCCGCGAGGGCATTGCCGAGGGTGGTTTTACCCGTGGCAGAGACGCCCATGAGGATGAAGACGTTTGGCTTGGGAGTTGGATGGGAGAGGTTGGCGTTCATGGGCGTTTTTTTGAACCACAGAGGCACGGAGGCACAGAGGGATTTTTTTAGAGTTTTGGAGGGGTGGTTTTATCCGCAGATTTTTTTGGGGGAGAGGTGTTAAGTTTTAGGTGTTAGGTTTTAAGTGGAGTTTGATCGGGGCTGACCTGAGACTCGGATTACAGCTACCTAATCACCTAAAACCCGTAGCCTTCTTACTTATTGACGACATTCGCGCAGGCGTCTGCGCCTTGGGAGAGGACGGTCATGACGTTGTGTGCGGAGGTGGTTGCCATGGCGGCGTTGGTCTCGGCGGTGTTGCTGGCGATGTGTGGGGTGAGGACGAGGTTTTCGAGCGTGCGGAGGTCTTTGGCTGGATCTTGTGGTTCGTATGGCTCGACGATGAAGACGTCTAGCGCGGCTCCGGCGATGTCGCCTTCGGTGAGGGCGTCGTAGAGGTCGTTCTCGTTGACGAGGGCGCCACGAGCGGTGTTGAGGAAGTAAGCGTCATCACGCATCATGGAGAAGAGCTCTTTGTTAGCGAGGCCCACGGTCTCAGGGGTGACCGCCATCATCATGAGGACGAAGTCGGCATCCTTGACGGCGTCTTCGATGTCGGTGGTGATGCGCTCTACAGGCACCTGCTGCTGGAACTCGGCGAAGGTGTCCACCTTGGCAAACTTACAGAACTGCTCTTGGTCAAACATATCATAGCCAACGACTTTCATGCCGAGCCCGTGGTGAACAGCCTTACAGATGTCCTGCCCAATACGGCCAAACCCAAGGATAGCGAGCGTCTTGCCCTGCACTTCGACCCCGCGAACGGGCTCCCATTCCTTACGACGCATGGAGCGATCCAGCGATACGACGTTGCGCGCTAGAGAGCCGATCATCCAGACGGCTTGCTCCTTTACAGAGGTGTTGAGCACGCCTGGAGTGTTGCACACGGTGATGCCGGCGGCGGTGGCTTTCTCCTTATCGATGGAGTCATGTCCGACCCCAAAGCGGGAGATAACAGAACCCTCTGGGAATGCCTGATAGAGCGTCTCATCATGATACGGATAGACGTCTGCGATAAAGCCCTTGACGCCCTGCTCCTGAATGAGGCTAGCGAGTTCGTTGGTTTCCTCTGGGACAGAGACAAACTCGAAGTCGGTTTCTGCGCTGAGCTTAGTAAAGACGTCCTCGCCTTTGGCGTAGGAGATTTCGCTTACAAAGATCGTTTGTTTAGAAGACATAGTAGTAGTGTGTTGCTTGATTAATGGTTAAAGAAAAAATCAGAAAATGGGTAAGAGGGCAGGGGAGTGCTCTGGTGTGATCGGTGTGCGTTAGCTCACTGAGGGCGCATCATCGGGAGCCTCCATTCCTTTACGGATTTGCCCAGGGGTGAGACCTGTTTGCCGCTTTACAAAGTTCGACAAGGATGGAATATCCGGGAAGTTTGCTTGTTGCGCAATGTGCTTCTGCGTAACGCTCTCTCGGAGGAGGAGCTCTTTAATCTGGCGCATGCGTTCCTTACGCAGGACGCTGGCGGGGGCGGGGGCCTGGCATTGATTAAAGGCACGCTCCAGAGCACGACGAGAAATCTTAAAGTGGTCGGCGAGATCCTGCACGGTTGGGCCTGTGAGGGCATGCTTACGAATCCACTCCATACTGTTACGGTAATGGATGAGATGCGGGCTAAGGTGGTGGGTGGACTCTCGCACTACGAGTGATGGCTCTGGAATGAGCGCGGCTTCCCCTTGCTCCTCGGAGATTAAGCCGAGCTTCTGCGCCATTAGCTGGGCGAAGGCTTTACCAATTGCCTCTGGATGGAGGTTGATGCTGCTGATGTGAGGGGTGATGGAGCAGCAACGGTGACGATTATTATCGACCCCGATGATCGCTACTTGGTCTGGTACCTCGTACTTCGCGATCTGGCAGGCAATCAGGATCGCGACGGCGAGATGGTCGTTAGCGGCGAGAATCCCCAGGGGCTTAGGGAGCGGAGCGAGCCAGTTAATCACCTTCATGAGGTAGCCTGTGCTCTGTAGCTCCTCCGGCTTCAGGATGAGCTTAGATTCATGGGGGGACTCCTGCCCCGATAGGAAGCTCTCACCGCGCGCGTCAGACCACTCAGATCCAGCGTAACCTATAAAGACTCGATGCTTCAGCTCAAGCCGCGCGACTTCTTCCTTCGCCAGATTCCCCACAAAGGCATCATCGGCATGTGGCATGTCAGAGGTCGCCTCATGCTCGCGCCCCCGAATGTGAAGATGGGGTATGTCACGCTCCTTTAGGATCTTTAGGAACGCCTCTGCCTTGCCGCGCACCACTACGCCGTGGACGGCAGGAAGCAGTTTTTGGATCGACTCTACATCGTCCTCATTAAAGGGGTGATGCCAGTGATCCCACCATTCATTATGCGTTGCTTCAGCGATAAACCCTTGAGCGAGTTCTCTGCCGAAAAAGTCGTTTTCATTGTCGATGTAGAGAATACGTTTCATAATTTATAAAATGCGCTGATAGCGATGGGCGAGTAGTGTAAGTTCTATTTATATATTGCGTCAATACTGGAAGTTGAAAAAATGCACAGTGTTTTAAGGTTGCGCTTCTGGGGGGAGCGTGTTGGATGGCTATATGAAGAATGATGTCGTCTTTTTAGTGGCTGGCGAGCGGAGTGGCGATCAACACGCCGAGGAGCTGCTAGCCGCTTTAGAAGCCCTTCCGCGAGCGGATAAACTATCTTTTCACGGAATTGGTGGGCCAAATTTAGCCAAACGCTACGGAGACCAGTTTGAGGACTGGGTTGAGGAGGCTGCCGTCATCGGGTTCACCGAGGTGCTTAAGAAGTATGGATGGTTTAAGAAAAAGTTTGCCGAGGTGCTCGAACGAATTTTCATTTTACAACCCTCAGTTGTTATATTAGTGGACTATCCAGGTTTTAATTTGCGAATCGCTAAGGCGTTGCGCAAGCGTGGGTACGAAGGGAAGATCTGCTACTACATCAGTCCCCAAGTCTGGGCATGGAACCGCTCCCGCATTCCTAAGATGGCTCAAACCCTGGATCTCATGCTCTGTGTCTTTGAGTTTGAGAAGGCGCTCTATGAGGAGTCTGGCTTACAAACGGAGTGGGTGGGTCACCCTATGGTAGAGGAGATCGAGCAGCAGCGCCTACCGATCTTTCGTGAGAACGGTTTGGTCGGCTTACTCCCAGGTAGTAGGCGCCGCGAGGTAAACTCCTTGCTGCCTCCCATGTTAGCAGCGGGGGAGATGGTGTTAGCGGAGCGTCCAGATGTCCGGTTTGAGCTGGCAGTGCCATCGCAGAAAATCCATGACCTTGCCGTTACTCTTATGCAAGGTTCGCCACTCTATCCTGACCATCTCTCGATCAGTATTGGGACGAGCACACGTCTCATGCAGCAGGCAGAGACGGCGTGGGTCGCCAGCGGAACGGCCTCGCTAGAGGCTGGGTATTACGGGTTACCTTACGCCCTCGTTTATAAGGTCTCCGCGCTCACTTACATGATCGCAAAGGCGGTCATAAAGATCCCCTACATCGGCATGGTCAATGTCCTCGCTGATAAGCTCGTCGTAAAGGAGCTGATCCAGTCACAAGCCACACCGCAGAATCTCTCTGCAGAAATCCTGGCGATCTTAAACAGCGCCAAATACCGCACCGAGATTACTGAGGAGCTAGAGAAGGTGAAGGCAATGCTCGGGGGCGGAGGAGCACACCGCAAAGCTGCCCAAGCTATCGCCACCTGTGTTTCTAACCATCCACAATAGGTAACTCATCAGGTAGGAAATAAACCTAGAATCTGCACATGATTTGAACCACAGAGGCACGGGCACAGAGGATTTGTAGTTGATTCGTAACTATTCAGGTGAGGTGATAGGATATTTTTAACCGCGAATCACACGAATTCCCGCTAATATTTTTTTCACACTACACGACAATTTGCTGTTCGTGTTTTTGCCCGCAATACAAGCGTTAGCACTCCGGAGCATGTCGCTAGGTTTGGCATATCCCAGGGCATTGCCCCTGTTTTTTGTGCCATCGAGGCGTGGGCTAGTCCGTGAGTGCGCCCTATGGGGGCGGGCACTAGCTATGCCCGAGCAGAGTGAGAGAGCGTGGTCACATTCTATAAAAACAGGCACGCCTGCGTGAGGCGTGCCTGTTGTATTACGGTGGAGTAGAATTAGTCTACGCTAACTTCCTTTGGAAGTTTCCACATTGCGCCTGTAGCAGGGTTATTGGGCACTGTTCAGAAACGCTACGATCTCTTCTGGGGTGGGAGCACCCGTGAGCACCTGTGAGCGGCTGAAGAGCTGGGGGACAGTTTGGACGTGCAGGGTTTGGGCGTTGTGCTGGAGTTGGGCCGCTGCGATGGCTAGCCTGCGGGTAATGGTCTCTGAGGTGTGGGTAGGACTGAGGCCGTGCTCGTGTAGGAGAGTTGGCAGGTGGGTGGGGAGCTCGCTGGGAGTACGAATGCCGTGGTGGAGCTCTAGAATGAGCTGGTCATACGTGTCTGGGGCGTGACTGGAAAGCTGCGCCATTTGCTGGTGAAGGCTCGCTGCCTCCTCTGTGTGGGCATGTGGCAGGAGTGTAATGACTAGCGACTGCATGAGTGGTGATGTGTGGCTCCCCTGTCCGTTGGTGCGATCGCTCAGATCACTGAGGAGCTGGTGGAGGTGGAGGCAGTATTCGCAACTCCAGTCATAGAGGAGTCCTAAGGCGACGGGTGACGAGGGCGGTGCGGTCGAGCTCGCTGGTAGATCGATGCAGGCAAAGTCAGGGGGGGAGGTCGCAGAGGGATTACGACTCATGCCACCAAACAGGGGGGCACCATCTGAGCTAAGCGAGAAAAGGGCTGGGGGGGCTGCGGTACCATGATGGTGCTGATCAGTAGAGAGCACGCGGGTCTGTGTAGGGGGCGGCACAAAAAACTGGAGAGCCACGAGGGAGACTAAGCCCGTCGCACTAGCAACAAGTGGGAGAGTCATGGATCCTACCTGCAGCGACCGTGTGAGGAGAGTCCATAGAATGAGGACTGCGGCAGTACCTGCCAGACCGTGAATGAGGCAGCAATACGGACAGAAGCTGCGAATGATGACGGCTTGTAGCGCCATAAACCACAGGGCACTCCCTAGAATGAGCAGACAGGCAGTCGCGGCGAGCTGCCCCACGCGTGCGTTCTGTAGGGGGCGACACCACAGGAGGAGCAACAGCGCGAGATAGAGCATACCCCCTACCAGCGCGATAGGCACTCCTAGGACCTGCGCCCACAAGGAGGTAGTAACGGCACTACAATCTCCCCCCGCCTGACAGCCCAGCTCAGCAGTAAGAGTCTGATACGCCAGCCAACCCGATACCATCCCTGCTGCGAGTAGTAGCAACTGAGCTAGGAGGAGCGAGGCTGAGCGCGGTGGGTTCATATGCAGATGCGGGGCTGAGGTAGATGGGGGGCGACCTTAAGAGTCTGCCCATCCCACTGTTGCCCCCGTAATGTTAGTGATCGCGACGTTTCCCGACCTTCTCCATCAGGATTTCCCGCAGCGCATCAAGACCGTCACCTTCCTGTGCGGAGATGGGGACAATCTCGACTTTTGGGAAGCGGTTCTTAAACATCGCGAGCTGTTCATCGGCACCTTCGACATCCATCTTGTTAGCGATGATCATCCATGGGAACTTCGCCAGCTCCTCATCATATTCCTTAATCTCTTTTCGGAGGATTTGGAGATCCTCGATCGGCTCACGCCCATCAGTTCCTGCCATATCCACGACAAAGAGGAGGAGATTACAGCGCGTGATATGACGGAGAAACTCATGCCCAAGCCCCCTGTTATCACTGGCACCTTCGATCAACCCAGGAATATCCGCAATCGTGCAGCGCTTATATCCAGGGAATTCGACAACACCGACGCTAGGCTTAAGGGTCGTAAAGGGATACGCCCCGATCTTAGGCTTGTTGGCGGAGAGTGCACCCATGAGAGTGGATTTGCCGGCGTTAGGGAAGCCCACGAACCCCGCATCTGCAATGCGACGAAGCTCCAGATAGTAAACTCCTTGCTCACCTTCGGTCCCTAGGGTGACTTCTTCTGGCGCTTGGTTTGTAGAGGAGCGGAAGTGGAAGTTCCCTTTACCGCCTTTGCCAGGGTGGCACACGATGTATTCTTGCCCAATCTCGGTGAGATCCGCTACGGGTTCGAGGTCAATCCCTTCTTCACTGCGCTCTAGCTCGGAGGCCTCCTTCATGTCTGAGGCATTACTCTGGTAGAGCACGGTTCCAGGAGGGACGCGACCGATGAAGGTCTTTCCTTTCTTTCCATGTCGCTTGTAGCTCTGTCCATGCGCACCGTCCTGCGCGACCATCTTAGGGTCAAACGCGAAAGTCCGAAGGTTATCGGTGTTGGGGTCTACCTTTAGGATCACAGTGCCGCCATCACCGCCATCGCCCCCATCTGGACCACCACGGGGGACAAACTTCTCTCTCCGGAAACTGACAATTCCGTTTCCGCCGTCACCGGCCTTGGCAAATACTCTAATGTGGTCTACAAACATAGCAAGAGGGGTCATACCGTGCCTTACCAAGAATTAAAGCCCAAAAACGCAGAGATTCGGGGGTTTTTCAGTTTTTAGCGTCAGATCCTAGGTTCGCTTTCTTGCTTTTGAGTGTTTACCTTTTCTAACTTCTTTATTTTTTAGTTTTTCGGATCTCAATTTTGCTTTTAGATTCATTATTCCTTGCCTGCGAACTTTTGCTTAGACCTTACTGTTTGTCTGGTTTTTTGGGCATTATGAGATTTGGTCGATGAGGGGGAGGAAGGTATCGAGGTCGATGGGACCGTCTGGGGCATCGGTGGGGTTCTCTGTCCAGTGTGCCAGGTAGGGCTGACGGAGGGTGGCGCAGAGGTGGTAGAAGTGGGGGAACATGAAGGTGCCAGAGAAGCATTCCATGAGGGTGGTTTGCGCGCCAGAGAAGACGAGGTTGGTCATGGCGGCTCCGTGTGGGCCGACAACATGTGAGGCTTGGGAGAACAGTTCGGCTTGCTCGCGGATGGTGCGACTGCCGATGACGATGTGCTCGTAGCCATATGGGGCGATGGCATCGAGCACGGCATCTTCGTTCGTAATACGGCGGCGCCATCCGTCATTGCGGCTCAGGTAGAGCTTGCGGTCAGCCTCCGGTGAGGGCTGGACGCCAAAGAGGTCACGGAGGTAGTCAACGGCCTCGTCCGGGATGAGGGCTACCCCGCCTCTGGGGATGTGGGAGAGACGCTCTACGGAGTAATGTGACTCGTGCTCCAGTGGGATGACTTTGTCCATCGGGACGCCCAGTGCCTCGTAGGCGAGGTGGTGGTAGCGGCGTGAGGTTGGCGCGAGAATGTAGTCATAGGCATCCCAGTCAAAGAGGCGGGCGGTAGGAAGGGTATCAATGAGCCAGTGGAAGTAGTTCTTCCATGAGGCGGCGGAGATAAAGGAGAAGCCATGCCCTGGGAGGTGCTGCACGGGGGGCAGTCCGGTGTAGCGGAGGAGGCGGTGCTCATAGGTGGAGCGGGGCTTAAAGTCTGGAGAGAGGTCGGTGATGACCTCGTTCTCCGCATTAATAAGGACGCCGTTCTGCGAGAAGATGCGGACGTTCTCTAAGGTATGGAGCGTGCGTGGCTCGATGAGGTCTGAGATCACAGAGAGCCGTTCATGCACGACGGGGTGCACTGAGACGCCGTTGACTGGCGGACGTTGCTCCGCAGGGCGGAGTTCGACACTACTGTGCCCGGGAACCTGCGCGCAGGTCGTGGTCCCGGTAGGGGCGGGGTATGACCACTCTGGAGGGCAGTGGATGCGCTCACTGGTTTTACCGTGCTTCTTGCTTCCACGGCGGCGGTTGCGGGTAGGGAGTCCCATGAGAGTAGGGGGCAACAGGCGCTTACTTAGGGGCGTTCCAGTCAGGATACTTTTGCTGCTGGGTAGACAGCAGCGCGGCAGAGGCGTCTGGATCGCTGTTCTTTAGGAGCTGGGCGGTCTTCCACAGCGCGAGCGGGTGGATTGCAGGATCACCATCGAACTGGGAGGCTACGAGGAGGTACTCTGTCTTAGCGGCTTGGGTGTTCCCCTGCAGGGCGTATGCCTCGGCAATGGTGAAGCGGAGCGAGGACTCGATCGTGCCCTTTGGCTCGAAGTAGAGGGCTTCCTTCGCATTGGCGATGCACTTATCAAGCTGTCCGAGACCGAGTTCTGTGTTGGCGATGTCTAGGAGGGTGTCGGCTTTCCAGAAGGTGGACTCTTCCATGTTAAGAACGATTTTGGCGACTTGCTTACTGTTGGCGTATTGGTCGTTCTGTAGGTAGGACTTACTGAGGAAGCGGAGGACTTCGATCGGGGTTTGCTCTGGACGGCTGAGGTCGACGATCTCGCTTAATACCTTTTGGGCGGTGAGGTAATTCTCGTTCTGGTATGCTTGGATCCCTAGCCACGCCAGCATCTTAGGCGGAAAGTATTTGCCCGGGACGTCCTGCAGCAGTCGGGTGTAAGACTCTGCCATTTTGTCCGAATCACGGAGGTAATAGGTGGCGTAGAGGATGCGGGTGCCAGCGGCTTCCTTATAGTAGTCGGGGGCGAGCTTGCGCGCCTCTTCCAGCGGGGCGAGCGCGCGGTCGAACTGCTCTTGCTTAAAGTGTGCCCAGCCGAGCCAATAGTGGGCGTGTGCACGCGGTAACTGCTTGAGGGCTGGGAACTTCCCGATAAGCAGCTCGCAGGCTTCTTGGAGCTCGGCGTAGCGGTTATCCTTACTGTAGATCTTAATTAAGCCCTGGAGGGCAATGGCGGTGAGGGAGGACTCTGGGGCTTCCTCTAGGATGAACTCGAAGTCCTCGGCGGCTCCGGCGCGGTTCTCGCTAGCGAGTAGGGCGCTCCCTCTTCTGACCCGCACTTCATGCGCAAGCTTATGGTTGGGGAAGCTGTTGAGGAAGGCGTTAGCGGATTTGACACTGCGGCGGTAGTCCTCTGCATCGTGTAGGGCGATGAGCTTCTTGTAGAGGAAGTTTGGCTGGAGGCTGACGGGGAGTTCCTCGGAGTCGATGAGCTTATAGGTGGTAGCCGCTTCGGTGAGTTGGTTCGTATGGTAGAGGGTTTCAGCCTTGTAAACCTTAGCCATTTTTTGCCACGCGGTGAAGCCCTTGACATCCTTATAAACATTGTAGAGGGCATCTGCCTGTGAGGATACGGCACCGCTTTGGGCCTGATAGTAACAGTAGAGACGGCGGTAGCAGGCCTCGTAGCCTTCCTTCGTCCCTGGGCGGATCGTCTCTACGGTGTTAAAGGCGTTGATCGCGCGGTTGGTGTGGCCCTTCTTCATGAGGGCATACCCAGCATAGAGGTACATTTGCGCCGTTGGTAGGGTCTCGCCGGGGATGAGACCTCGGTCATATTGGGCTATGATGGAGTCGTAGTCTCCCTCTTGGTAGAAGATTTGCACGAGCTCCTTTTGCGCGCGGGACTTGTTCTCACTACTTACTGCGGGCTCTTGCATGACCCGGTTTAGGATCTCTAGCGCCTTCTCGCGCTGTCCTGTGTTGGCGAGGGTCAGACCGTATTGAACGTAGGCGTCATTCAGCACGGTGGCATCGACTCCATCTACCCCGGTGAGGGACTCTAGGATAGGGATGGCTTGGTCAAAGTCCTTCTTCTGGATGTAGATCTTAGCCAGCGCGAGGCGCGAGTTATCGGCGTAAACGGTCTCTGTGTTCGACAGCTGCTTAAGGGGGGCAATGGCGGTGTCAAGCTGCTCGGTCAGGAGGAGGCAGCGGGAGTATTGATAGAGGGCGAGCTCAGCGAGGTGTGACTTCTCGTATTGGCGGGAGGCGATGCGAAAGTATGGGGTGGCGGACTTATAGTAACCCTTGTTAAAGTTCTGCACCCCCATGCGGTAGGCAGCCGCACCGACCCAGTGACCCGTGCGGTAGGCATTAATCATGGAGTCAAAGTTCGCCTCCGCAGAGTCAATATTCCCCGTGAGTAACTGGGAGAGCGCCATGCGGTACAGGGCTTCCTTACGGTCAGGGTGATTATCGTACGTGCGGAGGAAGTCACGGAACTGGGTTTCTGCCATTTTAAGAGCGCGGCGGCTCTTATTATGGTTCTTTTCGGAGCGACCGTAGGTGAGGAATTGGCGCGCAGAGTCCATGAGGGCTTGCGCAGGATCCTCTGCCTGCTGTGCCGAGCTGGGGACGGCCATTATGAGGGAGCAGATGAGGAGTAATCTCAGGGAGGCGGAGCGGAGGGAGATCATAGTAGGGAGATAAAAGCGGAGGTTAGTTTAGTTTCTCAAGCTCTTTTTTATATTCTTCTAGTAATTGGGGGCTAGAGGAGGAGGGGTTCTGCTGGGTGTGCGTGATCAGCACTTGGAGCGCCTCGCGTTTGAGCGGGGATTGCTGCGTGGGGGCCAGGAGGTAAACTTGCTTGAGGTAGCGTGTGCCGTTATCGGTGCGAGCGAGGTCGATCTCAGACTTGCCCGCGAGTAGGAGGAGCTCATACTTAAGCCCTCCAGAGGGGTTCAGCCTCATGCCTGCATCGATGTCCTCGATGGCGGATTGAGCCCCCTGTAGGCGGTAGTGCGCGAGGGCGGCATGGTAGTGGTTTTGCGCCTTTTGATAGGGGGTGAGCGGGGCTGCCTTTAGGTAGGTGGCGATGGTGAGAGCGGGTTGGTTTTGTCCCACGGCGAGGGCGGTGTCGCAGTATGCCTCTAGGACCGCGGGCTGTTGGTCGGCGTAACTCTCTGGATTGCTCGGTAGGATAGCGCGCTCAAACCCCCACCATGCAGGCTCATAAACGCCACTCTTATAGTGATCGAGCGCGAGATAGAGGTAGAGTGGTGCGGGGAGGAGAGTAGGGGTAAGGGTGGCGTAGTGGCGCAGCTCGGCGTCTAGCGCACGAGGGTCTTGGAGGTGGTAGGCGCAGAGGGCCAGGTATTGAGTCGTTTCCTGCGGCTTATAGGATGCCTGCTGCTTTCTGAGCGTATGAAAGGTCGCGGATGCGGGGGCGTAGTCCTGCTGCATGTAGTGGGTGTAGGCGAGCCAGAAGGTCCAGTCTGTACGTTTGGCAGTGTCCGGTGGGGAGTTCTGCAGGAGGTGCGTGAACCCGGCCGCAGCAGCGGCAAAGTCTTTTTGCTTC
>CAYWAG010000025.1:0-11754 GCA_964455925.1 uncultured Verrucomicrobiales bacterium
CAGGTCACGCTGACTACGTTAAGAACATGATCACAGGTGCTGCTCAAATGGACGGCGCGATCCTTGTTTGTTCTGCTGCTGATGGTCCTATGCCACAGACGCGTGAGCACATCCTTCTTGCTCGCCAGGTAGGTGTTCCTGCTCTAGTAGTTTTCCTTAACAAGGTTGACCAAGTTGACGACGAAGAGCTTCTTGAGCTTGTTGAGATGGAGGTTCGTGAGCTTCTTAGCACATACGACTTCCCAGGTGATGATATCCCAGTAACAATGGGGTCAGCTCTTAAGGCTCTTGAAGGTGATGACACGCATAAGGCGAACATCTTCAAGCTTATGGACTCTGTTGACGAATACATCCCAGAGCCTGAGCGTCCAATCGACCAAGACTTCCTCATGCCTGTTGAGGACGTATTCTCTATCGAGGGTCGTGGTACAGTTTGTACTGGTCGTGTTGAGCGTGGTATCATCAAGAAGATGGAAGAAGTTGAGATCGTTGGTATCCGCGACACTCAAACCACTACTGTTACAGACATCGAGATGTTCCGTAAGCTTCTTGACGAAGGTCGCGCAGGTGACAACGTTGGTATCCTTGTTCGTGGTCTCAAGAAGACTGACATCGAGCGTGGTCAATGTATCGTTAAGCCTGGTTCCGTTAAGCCTCATAAGAAGTTCAAAGGTGAAGTTTACGTCCTTTCTAAAGACGAAGGTGGCCGTCACACGCCGTTCTTCTCTAACTACCGTCCTCAGTTCTACTTCCGTACGACAGACGTTACCGGTTCCATCGAGCTTCCTGATGGAGTAGAGATGGTCATGCCTGGTGACAACGTTGAGCTCACCATCGACCTCATCGTTCCAGTCGCAATGGAGAAGACCATGCGTTTCGCGATTCGTGAAGGTGGCCGTACCGTTGGTGCTGGTCGCGTAGGCGAGATCGTAGAATAAGCATTCAGGTAAGTGTTGCCTGTGCGCAGGTAACACTCGCTGGTTTCAGGTGGGCATCTCGGTGAATCGCCGGGATGCCCCTCCTAGCCTAAATCAACAACACTCAATTTACTTAGGATAAGTTAATTAAACAGGGGTATAGCTCAATTGGTAGAGTAGTGGTTTCCAAAACCATTGGTTGTGGGTTCGAGTCCCTCTGCCCCTGCCACTTATTTGATTATCGCATCCGACCATCCTTTCACACTCAATATGATTAGCAAAGTCTCAACCTTCTTAGGAGAAGTAAAGTCAGAGCTCCGCAAGGCGACATGGCCCTGGGAACCTGCATCCTCCAACATTAAGGGATTTAAGAAGTATAAGGAGCTCATCGACTCTACTCTTGTAGTGCTCGTATCTATGATTCTGCTCGCTGGCTTTGTTGCTCTCTCTGATATCCTACTTAAGAGTGCCGTAGGTCTTATCACCAGCATTGGTAACTAAGCTGTTATCACGCTGCCTCATATCGAGTTTTTTCCCTCTCCCTTTCCCCCCTACCATCTAAAGATGTCTATCTATCCTGAACCGAAAAAGCAGTGGTATGTCGCACACGTTCTCTCAGGACAAGAGAAGAGCACGGCTAGCCGCCTGCAGCGCTACATCGAATCTGAAGAACTGACAGAAAAGGTCTTCAATGTTCTCGTCCCCCAAGAGACTGTCTCTGAGGTGAAGAACGGACAGCGTAAGGAAATGCAGAAAAAATTCTTCCCTGGCTACATCATCATCAACATGTACCTCTATGATGATGAGGGAACCCTTATCCCAGAGACCTGGGATGCTGTGAACAACACAGACGGCATCATCGGCTTTGCCGGGACGAAGGATCGTCCCCTCCCGATGCGCCAAAAAGAAGTGCAAACCATGCTCGATCAGATCAAGCAGAGCGAGGAAGGTGCACGTCCTACTGTCACCTTTGCGGTCGGTGAAGTCGTTAAGGTCACTGATGGCCCGTTCGAGGGCGAATCTGGCGTTGTAGAAGAAGTCGATGCAGAGAAGGGCACAATGCGTGTCTCTGTCATCATCTTTGACCGTGCTACCCCAGTAGACCTCGAGTTCCACCAAGCGGAGAAAGAGGCGTAAGGCGTCACCCCTCTCCACCCATTTTCCCCCTTTCTTTCTATTAACCTAGAAAACCCCTAAACCCATGGCAAAAGAAGTAACCAACATAATCAAACTGCAGATCCAAGCAGGCCAGGCTAACCCGTCCCCTCCGGTTGGTCCAGCACTCGGTCAGGCAGGTGTGAATATCATGGCGTTCTGTAAAGAGTTCAATGCAGCAACTCAGCAAAGCGCAGGTGATATCCTCCCTACCATCATCTCAGTTTACGCAGACAAGTCCTTTACATTCGTAACGAAGAAGCCACCAGCAGCAGTTCTCCTGAAGAAGGCTGCCGGTCTTGCCTCTGGCTCTGGTGAGCCAAACGTCAAGAAGGTCGGTTCGATCACAAAGGAGCAACTCCTTGAGGTTGTAGAGATCAAACTCCCTGACCTTAACACCAACGATCCTGAGCAAGCATGTAAGATCCTTGCTGGTACTGCTCGTCAAATGGGCCTCGAGATCACAGGAATGTAACCCCTATCCGCATGCACGAGCTCACTAGAGCAACCTGCATTGCACCCATAAAACTTAACACTCGCAGGAGGGCATAGCCCCGAACGCACTGCATAAGATAATGAAAAAAAGAAGTAAAAGATACCAAGCAGCAGCCGCGACGTTTGACGTAGACTCTACCTACGCACTCAGCGACGCTGTCGACAAGCTTAAGGCCTTCCCTGCGCCTAAGTTTGACCCTACCGTTACCCTCGCATTCAGCCTAGGGGTAGACCCACGTAAGAGTGACCAAATGATCCGTGGTAGCGTAGCGCTCCCACACGGCACCGGTAAGAACGTCCGCGTCATCGTGTTCGCCACTGGCGACGCTGCGAAGGCCGCTGAAGGCGCAGGTGCAGAGAAGGTCGGTCTCGATGACCTCATCAAGGAAGTAACGGACGGCTTCCTCGACTTTGACGTAGCAATCGCCACACCAGACGCCATGGCTTCCGTGCGCAAGATTGCTCGTGTCCTCGGTCCACGTGGTCTCATGCCAAACCCTAAGACAGGCACCGTCACAGATGACGTCGCTAAGGCTGTCGATGAGGTGAAGGCTGGACGTGTTGACTATAAGGTTGACAAGGTCGGTAACATCTCTGCTGCAATCGGTAAAGCCTCCTTCACAAAGGAGCAGATCACCGAGAACGCAGAAGCTCTCGTAGACAGCATCGTAAAGGCTAAGCCTGCTTCTACTAAAGGCATCTACGTTAAGCGTGTCGTCATCGCCTCTGCGATGAACCCTGGTATCAAGCTCGAGTCTGCAGTTTACTCTCCTAACGCACAGGCATAACCCTCAACACAAGAATAAGAAATGAATCCAGATAAAAAGTACATTGTTGATGAGCTTCTAGAGCGCGTGAACAACTCTCCATTCGTGCTTGTTGTTGAATACAGCGGAATGACTGTTCCTGAGTTCTCTGACCTTCGTGGTAAGCTGGCAGAGTCCGGATCTGAGTGTCACGTCGCTAAGAACAGCTTCATGAAGAAGACGCTTGAGCTTGCTGAACTCCCAGCACTCGACGAGCACCTTAAAGGGCAAACCGCCTTTGTTACCGGTGAAGAAGACGTCTGTGGTGCAGCTAAAGTCATCAAGACCTTCATCAAGGAAAACAAGAAGCCTGAGATCAAGGCTGGTATCCTCGACGGCGACGTCCTCGACCCAACGCAGATCAACGCTCTTGCCGACCTCCCATCCCGCGAAGAACTCCTTGCCAAGCTCCTCGGTATCATCAACGAGCCAGCTTCCAAGCTTCTCCGCACCATCAACGAGCCAGGTGGCTCCCTCGCACGTGTCATCAAGGCCAAGGCCGACAAAGGCGAGTAAGCTCACCTCCTCCTCTCAGGCTCCACTGCTCACATCGCACGGAGCCTGATTTTATACACTTTGACCAGATAGCGTACGGCCTAGCCTGCGCTTGAATACAATGGACCTAACGGTTCCTTGTCGGAGCATCGGACAGATGCTCTGAAATGCCCCAGAGCCCTGGGGCGCGACAATACCAACCCAACAACATATATATAATACTATGGCTGATCTAGCAAAAATTGCTGAAGAACTCGGTAAGCTCACTGTCCTTGAGGCAGCTGACCTTGTAAAACAACTCGAAGAAGAATGGGGCGTATCCGCTGCTGCGGCTGCTGGTCCTGTAATGATGGCTCCTGCTGGTGGCGACGCTGGTGGTGCTGCTGAAGAGAAGACAGAGTTCGACGTTGTCCTTAAGGGCGACGGCGGTAAGAAGATCCAGGTGATCAAGGCCATCCGTGGCGTTGTTTCTGGTCTCGGTCTTGCTGACGCTAAGGCTCTCGTTGAGAAAGCTCCTGTTGCAGTCCTCGAAGGTGTCGACAAAGACGCTGCAGAAGACGCCAAGAAGGCTCTCGAAGAAGCTGGTGCTGAAATCGAAGTTAAGTAAGCTCCCGCTTATTTTTTCGCAATCGGGCGCATCCTCCCAGAGGGTGCGCCCGTTTTGTGTTCACAAGAGGGGAGTGACGGCGTCTCGCCGTCAATGGCAACAAGAACGGAGCAGCGGAACGAGGGCTTCGCCCTCCGCCACGAGAGCGCGAAAAGCTACATGTATTGTAACAGTTACCTTCTTTGCGCCTTTGCGGTTCAAAATCAACTGCGGAGTTAAGATTGGTGACGGCGAGACGCCGTCACTCTCCTGCCTTGTATCTCACCTGAATATACCTCCCTTATTTGATCACCCTGCTGGGAACTGTGTTGCTTTCCGCTTGTATGATAGGAGGGGGAGGCATACTAAGGGTGGTATTATGAAGTTTGGACTTGCAGGAGCGGGGGCGATGGGGCGGAACCATGCGCGGGTGATCGGGAAGCTCGATGATGCGGAGCTAGTGGCGGTGTATGATGCGGACTACTCACGTGCTAAGCAGGTGGCGAAGGAGACGGGGGCACAGGCGGTGAAGACGCTGGATGAACTCGCCTCTCTCTGTGAGGCGGTCTCTGTGGCGGTGCCGACGGTGTATCACCTGAAGGTAGGGGGCGAGCTCATGCGCAAAGGGGCGCATATCTTAGTAGAGAAGCCCCTAGCAGGCACTCTGGAGGACGCACGCGAGCTGGTAGAGATCGCAGAGCAAGAGCAGCGCGTCTTAGCTGTGGGGCATATTGAGCGGTTTAACCCTGTGATGAAGACGTTGGAGAAGCAGATGGGTAAGCCCCGGTTTATTGAGGCTCAGCGCCTGTCTCCCTTTCCGAAGCGCAGCACCGATATCGGGGTCGTGCTGGATCTCATGATTCACGACCTGGAGATTATCCTGCACCTGGTGGACTCCCCTGTGGCATCGGTCGATGCTGTAGGGGTGTCGGCACTCACCTCGCATGAGGATATTGCCAACGCGCGGATCCGGTTCGAGAACGGAGCTGTGGCGAATATCACGTCTAGCCGCATCAGTGCAGAGAGTGTCCGTAAGATTCGGGTCTTCCAGGGTGATGCGTATTTATCGCTGGACTATCAGAAGCAAGAAGGCGTGATCGTGAAGAAGGGCGGGTTACTGGGACTGGACCGTAAGAAAGTGCAGGTAGAGAAGGCAGAGCCGCTCTACCTAGAGCTCGCATCCTTTGCCAATGCCGTGCGCGAGCAACGCGCGCCTGAGGTGACAGGGCAGCAGGGCCTCCGCGCCCTCCAGCTAGCTCTGGAGATCACAGATATGATTAAGGCTGGGGAGGAGGCTGCAGAGCTGGCTCCGTAGTGAGGTGGCAGGATATTTAAACCGCGAAAGGCGCTAAATTCCGCTAAAAAAGAGAGGAACTCAAACCTGCTGTTAGTGCATCATCGTATTATGTACCACGCGAACATATTAGCGTGAACCAGAATAGCCACAGAGCAAGAATTCACTGTATTGACGCCCACTCACGCTGTTGCTCCTGTGCTTACCGTAAAGCAAACTACAAGAAAGCTCGCTTTGATCATGCAATCAGATCAGTTCTTTTTAGCGCAATTTAGCGATTTTCGCGGTTAACCACTCTTTCAGCCTTACGCTTATACACTGGCCTCCCAGTCCGCGAGGTCTGTCCAGAACTCGGGCCAGGTCTTAGCGACGCAATGTGGCTCACCAATAGTAAAGAGAGACTCCGCAGAGGTCCCACTACTCTGTGCGAGAGCGGAGCGGAGAACCCCAAAGCACATGGCGATGCGGTGATCATCATGTGAGTTCGTCTCTATGTCGGCTGCCTGTAAACGTGCGAGGTTGTCAGCACTCTGCCAATATGTGCCACCAGAGATCGTGACATCGTCGCCCTCGACGACGGTGCGGATGCCCAGCTGGGTAAACCCGTCGACCATGGCTTGGATACGGTCGCACTCTTTGACCCGGAGGCTCTCTAGCCCCTCGAACTTCCAGTCTCCCTCGTAGAAGCACGCCATCGCCATGCCGGTCATGGCAACATCTGGCATGGGGGAGAAGTCAAAGGTGGTAGCTGCACCAGAGGCTCCAAAGTCACTAAAGGAGCAGTCCTCGCCATCCTTCTGCACTGTAGCGCCAAAGTGGGCACAAATGTCCGCGAAGCCTTCATCTCCCTGCAGGGTCACACTACCGTAATCACGGATGCGGAGGGGGTGCTGACTGAGGGTGGACCATGCCGACGGGTAACTCGCGCCACTCATATCGGCAGGGATGGTATAGACGGCTGGAGCTGTAAGCCCCTCGGCGATGTCCATGACGCGTCCCCCTTCCTCAGTGGTGAAGCTCACCCCCCAATGGCGCAGAATCTCCAGCGTCATATCGACATAGGGCTGCGATGGTGGAATCTCGTCCATCTCGATGCGTAAGCCGCCTTTGATCCGAGGAGCGACGAGCAAGAGGGCAGAGACAAACTGGGAGGACACACGTCCAGATAAGGTCACGGTGCGCTCGGCTAGCTCCCCTCCTAAGCCCTCGTATTGGGCGGGGAGGAACCCAGCGGTGCCTTCACAGGTGACAGAGACTCCGAGCTGGCGCAGGGCGACAAAGAGATCCCCCTGTGGGCGCTCATGCATACGATCGACGCCATTGAGCCCGTAGTTCCCCTGGATGATGAGGCTAACGGCGGAGACGAACCGAGCTACAGTGCCTGCATTCCCGATGAAGTGGGACTGATCATCGCCCCGCAGCTGGGTGGGTGGGGTAACGAGCAAGCTCTTATCGCCCGTTTTATCGAACTGCACGCCAAACCCACTGAGAACGCCACGCATGTGCACGGTGTCATCACTCTCTAGGAGGTTATGGAGGGTGACTGGGGTTTCTCCGATAGCGGCGAGAAGGAGCACGCGGTTGGTAATGGACTTAGAGCCAGGAATGATGATCTCTTTCATTATCCCATCCTGTTCCATGATCTACAGGCTTACGCAACGATATTTCGCACCAACACTCCTATAAAAAAGACCCGCTACGGGATGTAGCAGGTCTGAGATCTGAGGGGGGGGGGAGAAGAAGGATTAGTGAGCGGCGTCCTTTTTCTTCTCCTCTGCGTGGTCGTCACCAGAGCAGTGGCAGCCATCCTTGTGGTCTGCTCCGTGGTCGTCATGTGAGCCGTGGCCCTGGAAAAGGCGTTTCGTTCCCTCTGGGCCTTCCCAATCGTGAGAGTCACAGGAGACAAAGGCTAGGAGGCTGAGTGCAAGCGCGAATCTGTACATAGTGCTATCTACTTAAGGGATCTACCGCAGGATTCAACTTTATTTTACGCTTTGTCGTGCGGCTTACGACCGGTGACGAGGAGGGTTTGGAAGTGCGGGGTCTCATCCTCGCGGTCTACGATGGCGCTGGAGAGGTCGCTAAACCCTGCCTTACGCGCCATTTTTATGAGGTCTAGCTCGGTGAACCCGAGCCATATGTCGCCGTAGAGCTCCTTTGCCTGCTCGAAGCTGTGCTGACAGAGGTCTAGGATGAGGAGCTGTCCCCCGGGCTTGAGGATCTGCGCGGCGGCGCGGAGGGCGCGCTCTGGGTCTGAGGCATGATGGAGAGCCTGGGAGAAGATGACGAGGTCGGCCGTATCAGGCGCGACAGGGGGGCGCTGAATGTCGCCGAGGCGGTACTCCAGGTTATCTAGCTGGTGCTCACGGGCGAGGTTTGCTCCGTATTCGACCATTTTCTCGGAGTGATCCACGGCGATGACTTGCTCTGAGGTTTGTGCTAGGAGCTGGGAGAGCGTGCCCTCCCCCGCCCCGAGGTCCACGACCACGCCGTAGTTAGAGACGCGGATCAGCCCCTCGGCGAGGGACTTCCATGACCGGCCTGGGACGTATTGCTTCCCGAACTTGCCCGCAAGGCGGTCGAAGTAGGCGCGGGCTTGGTCCCGGCGTTTCATGAGGATGTAGTCTAGGCTCTCGCGGTCTTGCTGCGCCTCTGGGATCTCGGTGAGGGCGGACTGGACGAGGGTGGTGATCTCTGGGGTGAGCTGGGAGGAGTAGACATTACTCTTACCCACCCGGCGGTCGGAGACGGCGTCGCCCTTTTTTAGGAGGGCGAGCTGGCTGGAGATCCGGGACTGCCCCATGGAGAGCACCTCCTGGAGCTCCGCTACGGAGAGCGGCTCCTCCTCTAGGATCGCCAAAATGCGGAGGCGGGTAGGGTCTGAGACCAGCTTTAATAAAAATAAAATTGACGACATGGGATTACGCTCTAGCTTTCGCATCAACATATCAAGATTTACTGATAAAATGTCAAACTCCTATATTTTTTCTTCCGAGTCCGTGACTGAAGGACACCCCGACAAGGTCTGTGACACCGTCTCCGATGCGATCCTGGATGCGTGCCTAGCGCAAGATCCGCTCTCTCGGGTCGCCTGTGAGACCTTTGCGAAGGATAATATGATCGGGGTGGCAGGCGAGATTACGACGCAGGCTAAGTTTAGCTACTCTGAGATCATTAAGCAGGTGGTAAAGGACATTGGTTATGATGCTGCGTATGTGGATGGCACCGAGTATTCTTATACCTGCTCCTTTGAGGCCTCACGTATCTTTACGCTGAACTTCCTCGGCCAGCAGTCCCCAGAGATCGCCCAAGGGGTAGATGCAGAAGCCGCCGATGATAAGGAGACCGCTGAGCAAGGAGCGGGCGACCAAGGAATCATGTTTGGCTACGCGACCAACGAGACGCCGGAGCTTATGCCCGCGCCGGTGCAGTATTCGCACGCCCTCGCGCGTGAGCTAACCCGCCTGCGTAAGGAGCGTCAGCTGACCTGGCTGCGTCCAGATGCAAAGACGCAGGTCTCTGTCGAATACGTCGATAATAAGCCCACCCGTGTCACCGCTGTCGTGGTCTCTACCATGCATGCCGCGGAGATCACCACGAACGAGATCCGCCAAATCATTAAGGAAGAGCTGATCAATAAGGTCATCCCCGCGCACATGCTCACCGATGAGACCGAATACCACATTAACCCTACAGGGATCTTCGTTATTGGTGGTCCCGAGGGTGATGCGGGTCTCACGGGGCGTAAGATCATCGTGGATACCTATGGAGGCATGGGGCGTCACGGTGGCGGTGCCTTCTCAGGCAAGGATCCGTCTAAGGTGGATCGCTCCGCCGCCTACATGGCGCGCTGGGTCGCTAAGAACATCGTCGCTGCTGGCTACGCCGAGCGTTGTGAGCTGCAGCTGGCATATGCCATCGGGTACCCAGAGCCCGTCTCCATCCACATTGACACCTTTGGCACTGGCACGGTAGCGGACGACCAGATCGTAGCAGCGGTGAAGGAGGTCTTCTCCTTTAAGCCCGCCGACATCGTAAAGCAGCTGGACCTGCTCCGCCCTATCTACTCTCAGTCCACGAACTACGGTCACTTTGGCCGCGAGGACGCAGGACTACCGTGGGAGGAGACGAACAAGGTGGACGCGCTTCGCGCGGTTTTAGGGGGGTAGGTTTTAGGATTTAGGGATCTTATAGCGATGGCTTACACGAGTTTCGAGGATTTAGACGTTTGGAAGGAGTCCTGTCGTTTATCAGTCTCTGTGCACGAGCTTTTCCTTGACTCAAAGTGTTACGCGATGCGCGACCAGATCCTTAGGTCTTCGATCTCTAACCCCTCAAACATCGCAGAAGGAGCCGAACGCGGCACAGTGAAAGATTATATCCGTTTTCTCCACTATGCTAAAGGCTCGTCTGCCGAACTCAGAACGCAGCTCTATCTCTCAGCTAAGATGAATCTGATCTCTGCTGATGACGCCAAAAATCTAGCTCAGTCGGCTACGAAAATTTCCAAACAGCTCCAAGCTCTCATTAAAGCTCTGGAGAAACGAATCCCTAAAACTTAAAACCTAATAACCTAAAACTAATCATGAATGATTATAAAGTAAAAGACATCGCCCTTGCTGACTTTGGTCGGAAGGAACTCATCGTAGCTGAATCTGAGATGCCTGGCCTTATGGCCTCGCGTGAGAAGTTCGGCCCAGAGCAACCCCTAGCTGACGTGCGCGTCGGTGGATCACTGCACATGACCATCCAGACTGGAGTGCTGATCGAGACGCTGACCGCCCTCGGTGCCGACGTGCGCTGGGCGTCCTGTAACATCTTCTCTACGCAAGACCACGCCGCCGCTGCGATCGCAGAGTCTGGCGTGCCCGTCTTCGCCTGGAAGGGGGAGACCCTAGAGGAATACTGGTGGTGCACGTGGAAGATGCTCTGCTTCCCGAACCCAGAGGGCGGCGCGCCGCTGGGGCCACAAATGCTGGTCGATGATGGTGGTGATGCGACCCTCCTCATCCACAAGGGCTACGAGCTAGAGAACGGGAGCGACTGGGTCAATACCCCATCTGGATCTACTGAGGAGCAAGTCATTAAGGACCTGCTAAAGAATATCCACGCGGAGTACCCTGGCATCTTCCATGCTTGGGTTCCAGAGATCAAGGGTGTCTCCGAGGAGACCACCACCGGTGTCCACCGCCTCTACGCGATGCATAAGGAAGGGAAGCTCCTCTTCCCTGCCATCAACGTGAACGACTCCGTGACGAAGTCTAAGTTCGATAACCTCTACGGTTGCCGTGAGTCCCTCATCGACGGCATCAAGCGTGCTACCGATGTGATGATCTCTGGTAAGGTCGCTGTCGTCTGTGGTTATGGTGATGTTGGTAAGGGCTGTGCCCAGGCCCTCCGCGCGCATGGTGCCCAGGTCATCGTCACCGAGGTGGACCCGATCTGTGCCCTCCAGGCAGCGATGGAAGGGTTCCGCGTTCTCACCCTCGAGGACACGCTCGGTAATGGTGACATCTACGTGACCACTACGGGGAACTTTGACATCATCACCCTCGCCCACATGGAGGCGATGAAGGATCAAGCCATCGTCTGTAACATCGGGCACTTTGATAACGAGATCCAGGTAGAGCCGCTTAATGCCCGTGAGGACGTGGAGCGTATCAACATTAAGCCACAGGTGGACAAGTATGTCTTCCCTGCAGGGAACGCCATCTTCCTCCTCGCAGAGGGGCGCCTGGTCAACCTCGGCTGTGCTACCGGTCACCCTTCCTTCGTCATGTCTAACAGCTTTACGAACCAAACGCTCGCACAGCTCGAGCTCTGGAAGACGCGTGAGACTCGTGAGATCGGCGTAGAGGTCCTGCCTAAGGAACTGGACGAGGAAGTCGCCCGCCTACACCTTGAGAAGATCGGGTGTAAGCTCACCACCCTCAGTGACGAGCAAGCCTCCTACATCGGGGTCTCTCCCTCTGGTCCATATAAGCCAGAGCACTACCGCTATTAAGC
>CAYWAG010000026.1:0-11748 GCA_964455925.1 uncultured Verrucomicrobiales bacterium
TCATCGCGATGAGGGTGGGCTCGTTCTTCTCTAGGAACGCGCGCTTAGAGAGGCTAGCGGTCTGTAGCTCGTGCGTGACACCAGGGGTGGTGGTGCTTTTGACAGATCTGGTGGCGATGGTGGTAGGGCGTCCCGTGCTGGTGGAGGCGGCATAGTTATCGATGCCACGGGCGTAGGCGGCGGCGAGCTCGGATTGCTTCTCGACCGCGATCTTTAGGTCGCTAGGGTTATCGATGAAGAACGGCTCCCCAATGATGGCGGGGGCGGCTGTCCCTGCCAGCAGGGTGCCACCACGGTCTCCCTTGAGACGTCCCTTCGTGCGGCGGTCACTGACGCCCATGGTGGGCTGGATTTGGTCATGGATGGCACGGGCGAGCTTAGCGCCGTTCCGTGATCCACGGAAGAAGAGGGTCTCTGCCCCGCTGGTGCGCTTGTTATAGGCGTTTGCGTGCAGGCTGACCACGAAGTCGGGCTTCAGGTTATTAATCTTGCGGGGGAGGTTCTTATACCCACGGCTGTTATCATCGCGGTAAACGAGCACGACCTCGGCGTATTTCACCTCCTTCTGGATCATTTGTGCTAGCTCGTCATGGTAATCATACTCGGTGACCTTCTGCCCGTTCAGGAAGCCCTCGGCACCCTTAGCGCCGGGACGGTGCCCGATCACGAGAGCACAGACGGGTCTCGGGCCGGAGGGTTCGATCACGACGATGGGCTCCTCCTCGCTCGTGATCCCAGTAGGGTCGGTCTCATCCGTGGCATCCGGAGTAAGGGTAACATCCGCCGGCGGCGTAGGGTCAGGGCGAGGCCCGATGAGCTGGTCGCGGAGGTCGCGCACCATCCCCAGCACCTTGCTTTTGAGCGAGGGCTCCTCATCGAGCAGACGCTGGAGGAGGCTAGAGGAAATGAGGTCCAGCGTCTCAATGATGACGACATCATAGAGGAGGTCGCCCTTCTTGCGTCCCTTTAGGATCGCGTAATGCCCCTCACGCTCTAGCGCCTCATGCACGGGGAACTCCGTCGCACTAGCGGCGGCGGCATCCTCTGCACTGGATAGTGCTAACACTCCTTCAGAGTTCGAGATCGCACTCTCACCCGTGAACTGACCTGCATAGATTTCATAATCACTCATATTGTATTTGTCTTAAAGTTGTTTCCCCCCAGGACTCCCCGTCCTGTTGCGGCGCGAGCCATGGCAAAGCGGAACCCGGTGTATGGATTCATTCCAACTCATTACCCCAAATGAAAAAAGAAATCAATGGAATAATTAAACGGCTCTTCTCGGCATTGAAAAAACTGGAAAAAAAATCAGCAGGCTCTCGCTTATGGTGTATACTCCTAACACGATGAAGTCTAACGATACGCAATCCAGCCTGCAGGTCTACCTGAACGAGATCGCTGTGACCCCGCTTCTCACCCGAGAAGAAGAGGTGGAGCTAGCTGAGCGAATCCGGATTGGAGATGAGGCCGCGCGCGAGCACATGATCAAGGCTAACCTCCGGCTCGTCGTAAAGATCGCTAAGGATTACTCTAACTACGGGCTACCGCTAGTGGATCTGATCTCCGAAGGAAATATGGGCCTCATGAAAGCGGTTGAGCGGTTTGACCCAGAGAAAGGAGGGAAGCTCAGCACCTACGCGTCGTGGTGGATTAAGCAGGGTATTAAGCGTGCCCTGGCGAACCAAAGTAAGACGATTCGCCTCCCCGTGCACATGGTGGATAAGATCGCGCGGATGCGCCGTGTTTCTATAATCTTAGCGGAGGAGCTCGGCCGCGAACCCTCATCAGAGGAACTGGCAGAGGAGCTAGGACTGCCCATCGGTAAGGTGAACCTGCTAAAGCGTGCCTCCATGCGCCCCACCTCACTGGATGCCCCGATCGACGGCGACGATGGGAGCACATACGCAGACCTCATCAGCGACGAGCGCGCGGTTAACCCGATGGACGTGCTGGATAATAAGAGCCTCCACGGTGAGCTGGACGGCCTCCTAGACCTGCTGGACGAGCGTGAGAGCCAAATCATTGATGCCCGCTTTGGTCTCAACGGAGCCACCCCCATGACTTTAGAAGAAGTCGGGCGCGAGTTCGGCGTCACCAGGGAGCGCATCCGCCAGCTCCAAAACCTAGCGCTGCGCAAGATGCGCAACGCCCTCCGCCGTAAGGATAATCCTATCCCTAATATTTTTTCCTAGAGCCTTACGTGAGCTTAGCGATCACGTCGGCGGGGATGCGGATGGGGCGACCGGCGGGCATTTGGACCACCGCTAGCTTTTGGCGGCAGGTGATGTAGAGGGTCTCTGGGGTGGCACTGTTGCGCACCTCGAACTCGCACCAAAACGAGGTGCGGGTGTTCTCTGTGATCGTGCCCGTAATGGTGAGCTGGTCTCCTAGGGTCGCGGGCTTGCGGTAGTCGATCTCGGTGCGGGCTACTACGGGAAAGATCTGCGTCTCTGCCATCTCACGGAGGTCAAACCCCGCTTCGGCAGCCAGCTTAGTGCGGCAGGTCTCGATCATCCGAAGGTAGGCGATGTTGTGCACCACTCCTCCGATGTCGGTATCAAAGAACATGACCTCCTCCTCTGTCGTATAGGTAAGCATGTGTAAGGCTATACCAGATCGGCAAACACGAGCAAGCCCGAGCTGCTCTGAAGTTGGCTCACGATCACTACCTCCTGTGTCGACCCTAGATGCGGTGCCCCTTGGTTCACCACGATCATGGTGCCATTACTGAGGTAGCCCACCGCCTGGTGCGCCTCCTTACCCGGGCGTGTGAGGTGCAGCCGCAGCTGCTCCCCTACCACGATGGAGGGCTGGAGGGCGGCGGCGACCTCATCAATGTTCAGGACAGAGAGGGATTGCAGGCGCGCGGCTTGCGTAAGGGTTTCATCCGTGGTGACGAGCTTAGCGTTGCTGGCCTGGGCGCTGGAGATGAGCCGTGCTTCTAGTGGTTGGGCCGCGCTCGACTCGTCGCCAGAGCTGACCCTAAGCTGCGCCTCAGGGTTATTACGCAGGTCGTTGAGCAGGCGCAGCGCGCGCTGCCCCCGATCCCGCTGGACAGCATCTGGTGTATGTGCGAGGTGTGAGATAGCATCGAGCACGAACTGCGGTACCACGAGCCGCCCCTCTAGTGCCTGGGCATCCAGTAGCGCCTGTAAGCGTCCGTCCAGGATCACGCTCTGATCCAGGAGCAGGGTCTGGGCACTGACATTGGTCTGCCGAAACCGAATGTAGGGAATGACAAAGGCAAAGTCCTCCTGCCCTGAGCGCAGTGCTAAGATTACCCCGAGGAACCCAAAGGCGAGGTAGAGCACTAATCCATAAGAGAGTAAGAGGATCTCCGCCAGCACGGGGCTGGTGATAAAGGAGTCTAGGAGCTCCGCCACGGGGAGCTTATGCAGGAGCCAGGCACAGAAGATCCCGATCATGAGCCCGAACGTCCCCCGTGAGAACCCACGTAGGGTTAGGCGGCGGCTGCGGTACTCCAGGTAGATCACTGCCAGCGCCAGCGCCACCCCGATGAGTGTCCCTATCCACACCGGCACTTCATACACCGTCTCGCGGGTGGAGTAGCACACCGCCATGGAGCACAGGATCACCGCCACAAGGAAGATGATGCGTATCAGATTAATCTGAATGCTGGAGGAGGAAGAAATCATGATCAGAGGAGGAGGGCGCGACTTATTGTGGAGGCAGGAACTTTACCTCCTGCGGCTTAGCGCGCGGCGTCACTAGATCCACTGCATCCTTAAGGGTGATGTAGAGGAAGAGCGACATGATCACCATGACAAACCCCGCTTGCACCTTCTCCAGAATCTTCATCGGGAGCTGACGCCCCGTGATCCACTCCCCCGTCGCCATCACGATGTGCCCCCCATCCAGCACCGGGAAGGGCAGCATGTTAAAGATCGCTAAGTTCACATTGATCATCACAAGGAACCAGATCAACCGCACGATTCCGCCCTCCGTGCGTAAGATGTTAAACATGCTCGTCCCCATCCCGATGGGCCCAGACATGTGCTCCACCCCGATGCTGGTCTTAGGGTTAGCGACCGCCTTAATAGAACGCCACATAAAGGTGCCCGCCTCCGCTAACTGCGCGCCCACCGTAGGGTGCTCGCGGTAGAGGTCTGACTTCTGTGCGGGGAGATAGGTAATCCCGATCATCTTCTTCCCATAATCGGTGGGCACATCGGGGGTGCGCGGGAGAATCTGTGCGGAGTAGGTCGCGCCATCGCGCATGTAGCTGTAGTTGAGGGTGGATTCCGCCCCTTTAGTCGCATCTGCTAGTGCCGCAAAGCTCTGGATCGGGGTGCCGTTGATCGCCACGATCTGGTCCCCCACCTGCAGCCCCGCCAATGCCGCTGGACTATGCGCCATAACACTCCCGACATAGATCTCCTCCTTCGGCCCGATCCCGATCTCACGCATCCCTTTACGGGCTAGTGCCACCTTCTTCTCTGGGATACGGTACCCACTCTCTAGCGATACCTCCTGCCCATCACGCAGCACGGTCATTGGGATCTTCTCTCCACCACTGAGTGCGATCATAGTCACGACGGCATCGAAGTTCCCGTCGAACGACTTTGGTGTCTCCCCTGCGATCTGGGTGATGACATCGCCTACCTGTAGCCCCGCCTCTGCTGCCGGGCTGCCGGGCTGAACATACCCGATCTCTGGCGCGTTCGGGGGGAGTTTCAGTAAGCCCGCCTTAGAGACCACTACCGCACAGGCAGCCGCGAGCAGGAAGCTAAACACGGGCCCCGCCAGCGCCACGATAATCTTATCTAGGGGCGTGATCGGAGGCATCTCCGCGGGTGCCGCACCGCCCTCTGCGACCGTCTGCCCCTCGATGGACTCCATCGGTGCCATCTGAGGGAGCGAGACAAACCCACCAAAGGGGATCGACCCTAATCCATACTGCACCCCGTTGATCGTCTTCTTCCACAGCGGCTTACCGAACCAGATCTGGAACCGATCCACCTGCATTCCACGCCATCGCGCCGCCCAAAAGTGCCCCAGCTCGTGGATAAAAATAATGAAGTTAAACACCATCACCACCACGAAGATAAATGCTAGATTCGATAATAAATTACTCATAGGATAGAAAGATTAAGGGAGGGAAAAAGTCAGAGCAGAGCCGCCACGATCATCGTAGCATACCACTGTAAGTGTCTATAAGCGTCACCGCCCACAGCGACCACCAGCTAAGAATCTGCCAACAAATCCCCAACGAAAAGCCACAAGACCGACCTTGTCCCACCCCAAGGCTAATCCCATTTCACCAAATGGGAAGCACTGTTTCTACAGATTCTTTAAGCGGGGTCACGCTACATGACATTTTTTATCCGCAGATTTCGCAGATAGACGCAGATTACAAAAATCGCTAGAATAGACAGGAAATTACTGCCCTAATAGGGAATCCAACGTAGAGTTTGTGGCTCTATTCAGATGGTATCTGTCGAGCTTGCGCTGCAGGCTGCCCCCTCACACTAGCCAGGGCAATAACCATACCTTTTTATCAAATCCAACCTAATCTGCGTTCATCTGCGTAATCTGCGGACAGAAAAAATACAAAGTGAAAATTGTCGTGTAGTGTGATTATCTGTGAAAATCTGTGTCCCTCTGTGGACAATCATAACGCCATGGAGCCTAGCTAAATAGTTATGTGCGGTGATTTATAGGTGGCGGTGGGGGGCGGAATAGGGTTATGTAGGGGGAGAATGAGTGATCAGTTGATAGAAGTAGAGGGGCTGCACGCGGCGTTTGGGGCTAAGAAGGTGCTGCGTGGGATCAATATTGAGGTGGTGGAGGGGGAGACCCTGGTGCTGCTGGGGGGATCTGGCAGTGGTAAGAGTGTGTTAACGAAGCATATGTCGGGGTTGATGGCGTGTCAGCAGGGATCTGTGCGGGTAGCGGGGTGTGAGTTATCGGGCTTATCAGAGCGGGAGCTAGCGGTGGTGCGAAAGCAGATGGGGATCATGTTTCAGAACGGGGCGTTGTTTGACTCCATGACAGTGGGGCAGAATGTGGCGTTTCCGCTCTTTGAGGAGGGCATCCGGGATATGGGGGAGATCGAGAAGCGGGTGCGGGAGGCGCTGGAGATCGTGATGCTGAAGGGGGAGGAAGATAAGATGCCCTCAGACCTCTCTGGCGGAATGCGTAAGCGGGTGGCGCTGGCGCGGGCGATCGTGGATCGGCCTAGGGTCGTGATTTATGACGAGCCCCACGCGGGGCTGGATCCCGTGACGTCAGATGTGATCGACCACCTGATCAAGCGGTTAGAGCGGGATCATGGGATGACTAACATCGTGATTACGCATGAGCTGCGCAGCGTGTTTAGGATTGCGTCCCGGATCGCGTTCCTGAGGCTGGGGGAGATTTATTGGACGGGCACGCCGCAGGAGCTGAGGGCGTCTGAGGACCCGGTGTTGCGCGACTTTCTGACTGGCACGTCTGAGCATGGAAGCTGGGGGGAGGAGAAAGAGGTTGGACTTTAGAGGATTCTCTGACAAGGTGCGGTTATGAAGAAGCAGAAGTTACCTCTCTTACCGGTTGGGTTGTTCCTCTTAGCGGGCTTATCCGTGCTGGGGTGGATGATTATTAATTACGGGGGTGTCGGGAAGTCTGGGGAAACCATCCAGATCAGTGTCGAGTTTAGCGATGGCTCCGGTATCATCGAGGGTGGGGTGGTGCGCCTAGCTGGGGCAAACGTCGGACATGTCATCACGACCCCGACGCTCAATGCACGGATGCAGGTGGTGGTAGAGGTGGCTATCCGTAATGACCTGGATCTCCCTCAGAACTGCACCTTTAAGATCGTTCCGCTCTCCATGCTGGGGGATAAGGCGATCTATATCATCCCGCCAGCGGCTCCCGTAGCGGCACGGGTGCAGGACGGGGATCACTTCGTAGGCGTAAGCCCACAGAGCATTGACCAGCTCCAGAGTAATGCGGAGGAGCTGGCACAGCAGGCGAATGAGGTGTTGAGCATGAGTAAGGAGACCTTCCAGATCATTAACACGACGCTAGGGGCGTATCAGACCACGGCGACGGAGCTGAACACCTCTCTAGCCCGGCTTAACAGCTCAGTGCTCTCAGAGCAGAGCCTAGCGGAGATGCGAGTGGCGATCTCAGAGCTCCGCAGCACCAGCGGGGAGCTGGCGACCTTTAGTAAGGAGCTCTCTCCGCTAGCGGCAGATACGAAGGGCTTAATCGCAGAGGCAGAAACACTCGTATCTGGTGCGAATGCCCGAATGGGGGAGCTAAGCCCGGCACTGCAGACCTTGCCTGAGACTCTGGCAACGTTTACTAAGGTGGGGGAGAGCCTGAATGCCGCGCTCACCAGTGAGGATAGCCTCGTGAGCACCCTGACGTCGGATGAGGAAGTCACTACGGATGCTAAGACCTTTATGAGTAATCTGCGCACCAACGGCATCCTAGGGTATAAGGATAATACAGACCCTGATAGCAACGACCCACGCGACCGTTATCGCGGAATGCGCCGCTAGGGAGCACGCTTTATCATATCACTTAATACTATGGCTAAGACAGAACGAGCAGATGTGCTCCTCGTAGCGCGGGGGCTCTGCGATACCCGCGAGCAAGCAAAGCGCCTCATCATGGCAGGAGAAGTGCTCCATGGAACGCATAAGGTGGCTAAGCCCAGTAGCAAGCTGCCACATGATGCGGAGCTAGCGGTGAAGAATAAGCCGAAGTATGTCTCCCGCGCGGGGTTTAAGCTAGAGGGCGCGCTGGAGGTGTTCCCTATATCGGTGGAGGGGATTACGGCAGTGGACATAGGCTCCTCTACGGGTGGGTTTACAGACTGCCTCCTCCAACGCGGCGCGGCTAAGGTGCATGCCGTGGATGTGGGGACGAACCAGCTGGTCTATAAGCTCCGCACAGACCCACGGGTGCAGGTAAAGGAGCAGTTTAATGCCCGCTACATGGAGGTGGATGACCTTGGCGAGCAGGTAGACCTCGCCGTCATGGATGTCTCCTTTATCTCTCTCACCCGCATCTGGCCAGCGGCTAAGCGCGTGCTCAAGCCCGGGGGGCAACTCATCGCCCTCATTAAGCCCCAGTTCGAGCTCTCTAAGGAGGAGGTCTCCGCCGGCAAGGGCATCGTGCGTGACCCCGCCCTGCATGAGAAAGCCATCGAAAAGATGCGCCGCTTTAATGCCGAAGAACTCGGGATGCAATGGATCGAGGTCACCGACTCCCCCATTACAGGAACCGATGGGAATAAGGAGTTCCTCGTGTGGATGAAGATGTAATAGTCAGCCTTATAGATCAGAGGTCCACCATCGCGCCGCAGTCCACCTCAGGCAAAAGGCAAGGGTGGGGCAATCAAGTCTAAGCGTGTTTGATCGTATTAATACCCTAAGCGCTTTATACACAGGTTGATTAATCGGTCATCAAAGAGGGCTTGCTTTCTGGCACCAGAGCTACCGCCACCTTTCCAGTTCTCTAAACCGTCCCGAATCATGGGGAGAGACGGCGTTACACCATCCTCAGCAATGAGCCAATCTATCGTTGCTAAGGCCTCTAATCCTAAGGGGGATTGAAACCCATCAATGAACTCATCCGTAGCATCTAGGGCAGCAAGACATTCCTGACATTCGTCCTGGAGAAACATCTGTACCTTCTCCTGCTGATCATAGCGAACCCCTATGGTATCAGTAGGGGTGCAGTCTGGAATACGTTTGACAGCCGAGAGGTAACTCCCGTTCAGACTGTTTAGTAGGTGATATAAATTACGGGCATGTGGACCATAAAGATCTGCTTCGAACTTGAGATTAAAGAGCTGTGCATTCCCTTGCTGCTTTAGCCTCTTATCTAGAAAGTAAACGAGCTTTTGCACTTCCAGTATTGTGCAGTCAATCCCCAGGACCCAATAACGCCGAACCAATTCATAGGTCAGCGCTCTGGCTAAGGTCAGCTTCTCTACCCCGGATTTTTTCGCAACGTTCTGGTACGTAGGTGTAGGTTCATACACTAGCACTTCCGTGTTTGGTAGGTTAGAGAGCGCAGAGACGATCTCAGTCTTCACGATCTCCCAGTCTAAGCCCCCGTTACCACAGCCCAGCGGTGGCAGTGCGATCGACTTCACCTGTTCAGTTTCCAGGAAGGAGCGTAGATCCACTAATCCCGCTCTCACCCACTCCAGCTCAGTTGGCTTCCGCCAATGCTGTTTGGTCGGAAAGTTTACGATCCACTTCGGACCACTCAGCTCCATCGGCATCGTTACGTGCATTTTCCCCACCTGAACCACACCAGCAGCGCAGTCCGCCTTATACTCGCGGAAGTTCTCGGGAAACCGCTCCTTAAACATCAGGGCTATCCCTTTTCCCATCACCCCTACCGTGTTCACGGTATTTACCAAGGCTTCCACCGGTGCTTCTAGGAGGTTTCCTGTAGTATAAGTGATCATAGTTCTAGAAGTAGTAGCGAGGCAGGGCGAGCACCTTCATCTCAATAGAGCGTGCTTGCAGCTCAGATTCAATCCATTTCTTTACTTCCTCATTGTAGCAGGCCATGCCCAGCAAGCTATCTAACGGAAGGTGATGATGCACTAAGGCCTCCGCTTGGTAGCGGTCTTTCTTACCAGGGTCATTCGCGTCCAGAGAAAAGTCACGCCGCTGTAACAGTGCCCAGTCAATCTGATCTAAGTCTGCTGTGGAGTTGTAATAGTCCGCGTATGCCGGGTAGGCATGACCGCTTGTAAAGCAAAAGGGAATCCCTCTTTTCTCCACCTCATGCACCGAGCTGACCAATAAGACAATGTTTGCATTCGGAACTTTTTTTACCCCACCATACCCTGTCGTGACATTATAGAGCATGATCGAATACGGCGTGAAGTAAAAGGGGATGTAATCACTTAATACTCCATAAGGTGCTACAGGTACAGCTCTTCTGGCCCGCTTATTAATTAACTCAGCATTTCCGATCGACACAAAGTTTGGATTAAACGCATCCGCATTCCGACAAGAGAGCCCATTATCTAAAATCCAAGGCAAATTCTCCACATGACAAATGCGAAAAATGCGGGCTTTTTCAGAATTCAGACTCTTGGACAGACTCATTACCTGATCATCTACGGAAAGCGTGAATCTGGCAAACAAACTTTTCTCCCCGATCCCTCACTTGTTGAGGAGCATCGCATGAGTTTTCTAGGGATTTCTCGCTCTTTCTGTGAGAAAGAGTGGGGCGACTAACGCCCCCTCTTCGTCTATGGAGCCCTTAGATCTCGTAGGGTTTACCAGGCTCTGGGATGATGATCTCACTCTCAGGCATGGCGGCGGTGAGTTGCTCGCGGAACCACTCGCGGGCGTCGGTGTCACCGTGGGTGAGGAAGATCTTCTTCGCTCCGGATCCGATGGCGATTTGGAGGAGATCCTCGCGTGGCGCGTGACCACTAAAGTCGAACTCCTCGACCATGCACTCCAGCGGTAGCGGGGCACTGGTCTCGTCGAGATGGATGAGGTCACCCGTAGAGGAGGCTCTGATCTTACCGGCAGGAGACTCTGGGTCTGCATACCCGACGAAGAGGAGGGCGTTGTTCGGGTTATCGAGGAAGTGACGGGCAAACATGTTGGACACCGTCTTCTCGCTCATCATTCCGCTAGAGAGGCAGTAGATCTCACCGGGGCGAGGCAGAAGCGGAGCGCCCCGGCCCTTACGCGCGACCTTAAGGTCCATGTCGCGTAGGATCTTAAAGCCTGGCACCTTCCGGCGCGTACGCTTAGCGTGGCGGTCATAGATGGTAGTCATCTTAGTGCTCAGTCCTCCTAGGTGGACAGGCACGTCTGGGACGAGCCCCTTCTCCTTAAACTTAGAGATCATGGTGAGCACCTCTTGGGTTTTACCCATGGCAAAGACGGGGATGAGGACGGCTCCACCAGCCTCTAGTCCCTTGCAGATCGCCTCTGCGAGACGGCGCTCCTCGCCATCACGGGAGAACCCCTCTGGACGCGGGGACGCGCCTCGGGTGGTCTCCATGATCAGGGCATCGTAGTCGCCCTCTTCCCAAATGTCGGCTCCTTTGATGAGGGTTTGGTCCTCAGTCTGGACATCGCCGGTAAAGAGGACCTTCTTATCCTCCTCAAAGACCGATACGGTGCAGGATCCCATAATGTGCCCTGCGTCCTGGAGCTTCATGCGGACGCCGCCCTGGGCCTGGAAGAAGCGGTTATACTTCCTAGGGTCCCAGCGTCCTACACATTCCTCTACCATCTCGTGGGTAAAGAGAGGGTACTCCGGAATGTCGAGCTCTGTTCCCTGGCTGGTCATGACGTTGACCGAGTTATGCAGCATGGCATCGGCTAGGTCACGGGTAGGATAGGTCATGTAGACACGCGCCTGCGGGAACTGCTCCTGCAGCACAGGAATAGTCCCCACATGGTCTAAGTGTGAGTGGGTGAGGACAATGGAGCGAACCTTCTCTCCTTTGAGGAGGTCGTGCGGAGGCATCGCCTCATGCCCTGTCATCTTCGGGTGCAGTCCAGAGTCCACCACTACGGTCGACTTACTGCACCGGAGAGCATGACAACTGGCTCCGATTTCATGTGATTCTGCTAAACAAAAGTATTCCACACCCCTAGCCGTAAAGCCACTCTGAGAAATAATCAACCCTCACTAGCATTTTTTTATAGACAAGCGCATTTTCTCTCATTATAAATGCCCTCCCCTTTAATGGCACGGTAGCTCAGTGGTAGAGCAGAGGACTCATAAGCCTTTGGTCGGGTG
>CAYWAG010000027.1:0-3450 GCA_964455925.1 uncultured Verrucomicrobiales bacterium
ACTAGTGTCTCAAATCACACCTATTTTCTCGTGGCTTTTTGCCCTACTATTGGTATCTAGTGAAGTATGGCAATATCTCCAGATGAGTATGAAAAGTTAGGGAAGTTCTACCTCGGCCGTGAGTATGACTTACAGGCAGGTGAAATCCAAGAGGATCTCGTCATGTATGACTCCAAGGACCTCGTTACTCACGGGGTCGTCCTAGGGATGACGGGGTCAGGCAAGACGGGGCTCTGTATCTCCCTGCTGGAGGAAGCAGCGATGGATAATATCCCCGCTATCATCATCGACCCTAAGGGCGATATCGCTAACCTCATGCTCACCTTTCCTGAGTTTGAGACCGGGGACTTTCAGCCCTGGATCAATGAAGATGACGCCCGTAAGAAAGGGCAGTCCCCCACTGAATACGCGGAGCGCACCGCGAATATGTGGAAGAACGGGATAGCGGAGTGGGGACAGAGCCCAGAGCGTGTCCGCTCCTTCCGCGATAAGGTCGATATCAACATCTTTACCCCTGGCTCTAAAGCGGGCATCCCAGTCTCCATCCTAGGCTCGCTAGCCGCTCCTCCCTTTGAGGTGCTCGATGATGGCGAGCTTCTGGGGGATCGCATCGAGTCCACAGTCTCCTCCCTGCTCTCTCTCATCGGGGTGGATGCCGACCCGATCCAAAGCCCAGAAGCGATCTTGCTCGGCACCATCCTACAGCACTGCTGGCAAGCCGAGCTCGACCTCACCCTAGAGTCTCTCATCCGCCAGGTGCAGAAGCCTCCGTTCGATAAGATCGGGGTGCTGGAGCTCGATACCTTTATCGACCAAAAGACGCGCCAAAAGCTCGCCCTGAAGTTTAATGGACTCCTCGCCTCCCCTGGGTTCGCGACCTGGCTAGAGGGACCATCGCTCGATATCCAAGAAATGCTCTACACTCCAGAGGGGAAACCACGCATGTCCATCTTCTCTATCGCGCACCTCAGCGACCAGGAGCGCATGTTCTTCGTCTCGCTCCTCCTGAACCAAATGCTCGGGTGGATGCGCTCGCAGTCTGGCACCACCTCCCTACGTGCGATGCTCTACATGGACGAGATTTATGGATACCTCCCGCCCACCGCGAACCCTCCATCTAAGAAGCCCCTGATGACGATCCTTAAGCAAGGGCGCGCCTTTGGGCTGGGCACCCTTCTCGCCACGCAGAACCCCGTGGACCTCGACTATAAGGCACTCTCCAATACCGGAACATGGTGGCTGGGGCGTCTCCAAACCGAGCGCGACAAGGCCCGCGTCCTAGATGGACTGGAAGGCGCTGCCGCCTCACAGGACGGTGGGTTTAACCGCAGGCAGATGGAAGAGTTACTCGCAGGGCTCGGCTCCCGCGTCTTCCTCATGAATAATGTGCACGATGATGCCCCCACGGTCTTCCACGTGCGCTGGGTCATGTCCTACCTGCGCGGCCCGATGACGCGCCGTCAGATTAAGACGCTCATGGATCCTAAGCGGGAGCTTTACGAGGGCGGAACGAGCAGCGCCAGCGCAAAGCCACGAGAGAGTGCTAACCCGTTCGCCCAGACTGCTCCTGCCGCTAATGCCGCAGTGAGCCAACGTCCGATCGTGGGAGATGGTATCACAGAGCACTTCGCCCCGGTGATGGGGAACACCTCCGGTGCCACCTACTACCCCTTCCTGCTCCGCGAGGCCGACGTGCATTACATCTCTCGTAAGGCTAAGACCGAAGGCGCACGCCCAGTGCGCTTTGTAAACCCACTCTTAGAGCGTGGTCCCGACTGGGATCAAAATACGGAGTTTCATCTCACACTCCGCCAATGTGCGACTGATCCCGTCCCCGGTGTAGGGTTTGGCGAGCTACCTGGCTATGCTATGAACGCGAAGAACTATAAGCCCATCGCAGATGAGTTTGAGGACTGGATCTACCGTCACGAGCGTGTCGAGCTCCTGCATGCGCCCAGCCTAGACCTCTACTCCGCCTTTGGTGAAGAGGAGCGTGAGTTCCGAGTGCGCCTCGCACAGGACGCCCGTGAGGCACGTGATGAAGCCATCGAGAAGGTGCGAGCCAAATACGCCTCCCGTCTTCGGACAAAGGAAGGTCAGATCGAGCGAGCAGAGATCGCGGTAGACCGCGAGAAGGAGCAAGCGAATGCCGCCAAGATGTCAGCCATTGGAGGCTTCATCGGGGGGCTCCTAGGAGGACGCCGCTCCAGCAGTATATCAAAGGCGACCCGCGCGATGCAGCAGCATGGTGATATCCGCCGCGCTAAGCAGAAGGTGGACATCCTCCAGCGCGACCTAGAGGACCTAGAGCAGGAGCTAGAAGACGAGATCCGCCAAATCAAGCGTGACCTCGACGCCGCTAACACTGAACTCGTCCCAGAGATCGTCAAACCCTATAAGAAGGACATCGAGGTCACCTCTGTCTCTCTCCTCTGGCTCCCTGTAGGTGAACGCGGAGAGCCGCTGTGGGAGTAAGTCACGCCGCATACACCGTCACCCTCCGCTGATCAGCGGGGGTGTAACGGTGACAGGTTTACAGCCCCAGCATACTGCGAGCATCGGCCTCAGACATACCACTTTCCATGAGCTTTACCAGAGCATTAGCTACCCTCGCCTCTGCTTGCTCAGCCTTGGCTTCTGCTTGCGCTACCATGGTCTGCATCTCTTCTCGCCCCTCCTGCTTAGCAGTATCTAGGACGTTCTTATTATCCCGGTAGACCTTTAAGCTCCGCTGGTAGTCTGCAAACTCCTGCTCGCTCATCATGGGCACGGATGCGAGAGCAAAGGCCTCGGGGAGTCCCTCAACACTCTGTAGTTCCTCTGGGACGGCATCCAACGAATGCATATTTTTCAGGGCATACAGCCACTTATCCTGGTTCGTGTGGCAATCCTCCAGCGCTAAGGTGAAGTTAGGGATCTCCAGGAAAATGAAGTTCAGCTTATCTATGAAGACCTCATTGTTCTGATCCTTGAGGCGGACGCGGTGGATAATCTCGTCTGTCTTCTGCTCATCAAAGCGGAAGTCGAGCACTCCGATGCAATACACGGGCTGTAGCTTAAAGTTCCATGCCCCCTGCTTTGCCTGCTGTTGGATAGGAAAGGTGGTGTAATACAATGAACGATCCTTAAAGTAGGTCTGCTTCTGCTTTTGGAGTTCGACAATAAAGGAGACCCCATCGCTACTCTTGCAGAACAGGTCATACACGCCCTTGCGATCTACGGTGGTGCGTCCCGCGAACTCATTCTTGTGGAACTCTAGGCTCGCGATCTGGTGCTCCTGGGGTAACAAGGTGTTAAGAAACGCACGGAGAGAACCTAACGACTCCTCCTCGCCAAAGACCTTCTTAAACCCAAAGTCTGTAAATGGATGAATATACCCGCGCCTCTGCATAGCATAAGTATAGGTTCACACCGTCGGCTTTTCAATCCTCTTTTTATTCGATATCACCG
>CAYWAG010000027.1:3550-11570 GCA_964455925.1 uncultured Verrucomicrobiales bacterium
TAAGTATAGGTTCACACCGTCGGCTTTTCAATCCTCTTTTTATTCGATATCACCGTGACGGTGAAAGGTTCACAGCCCCAGCATACTTCGTGCGTCGGTCTCAGACATACCGTTTTCCATGAGCTTTGCCAGAGCATGAGCTACCCTCGCCTCTGCTTGCTCAGCCTTCGCTTCTGCTTGCTCAGCCTTGGCTTCTGCTTGCGCTACCATGGTCTGCATCTCTTCTCGCCCCTCCTGCTTAGCAGTATCTAGGACGTTCTTATTATCCCGGTAGACCTTTAAGCTCCGCTGGTAGTCTGCAAACTCCTGCTCGCTCATCATGGGCACGGATGCGAGAGCAAAGGCCTCGGGGAGTCCCTCAACACTCTGTAGTTCCTCTGGGACGGCATCCAACGAATGCATATTTTTCAGGGCATACAGCCACTTATCCTGGTTCGTGTGGCAATCCTCCAGCGCTAAGGTGAAGTTAGGGATCTCCAGGAAAATGAAGTTCAGCTTATCTATGAAGACCTCATTGTTCTGATCCTTGAGGCGGACGCGGTGGATAATCTCGTCTGTCTTCTGCTCATCAAAGCGGAAGTCGAGCACTCCGATGCAATACACGGGCTGTAGCTTAAAGTTCCATGCCCCCTGCTTTGCCTGCTGTTGGATAGGAAAGGTGGTGTAATACAATGAACGATCCTTAAAGTAGGTCTGCTTCTGCTTTTGGAGTTCGACAATAAAGGAGACCCCATCGCTACTCTTGCAGAACAGGTCATACACGCCCTTGCGATCTACGGTGGTGCGTCCCGCGAACTCATTCTTGTGGAACTCTAGGCTCGCGATCTGGTGCTCCTGGGGTAACAAGGTGTTAAGAAACGCACGGAGAGAACCTAACGACTCCTCCTCGCCAAAGACCTTCTTAAACCCAAAGTCTGTAAATGGATGAATATACCCGCGCCTCTGCATAGCATAAGTATAGGTTCACACCGTCGGCTTTTCAATCCTCTTTTTATTCGATATCACCGCTTAGTCTGCAGCTAAAACGAGCTTCTTCAGTCCTCGGAAGACAAGGTTATAGTCCTCCTGCTGCTCCACTACCCGTATCCCGGGCACCTGTCCTACCAGCTCCTGCAGGAAGACGCGGAGCTGGAGCCGAGCTAAGTGCGTGCCCAGGCAGAAGTGCGTGCCCGCCCCAAAGGCGACATGCGGGTTCCGCTGGCGTGTAAAGTCGAGCTCCTGTGGAGCAGTAAAGACCCGTTCATCACGGTTTGCCGAGACCAGCGCGACCCACAGGGCCTGCCCGGCGTGCAGGGTATGCCCGTCGACCTGGAGCGACTCTCTCACCACGCGCCTGGTAATCTGCGCAGGAGAGTGGTAGCGGAAGAGTTCCTCGACCAGGAGAGGGGTGATCGCGCTTCCCTCCCCTAGGAGTAGCGCCGGATACCCTTGCACGATCGTGCTCAGAGCGAGGCTCAAGCTATGATTCGTCGTCAGGTGCCCTGCAGCTAAGAGCATGACGGTAGTCGAGATTAAGTCATCCTGATGCGCGAAGCCACCTCGCATATGCGGGCAATGCGCAATATCACCCAAAAACGTCTCCGTAAACTCAGAGGCCTCTCGCCGCCAGCGATCCTGCCCGAGCTGCCCCCGCATGTAGGTCAGAAAGGCACGATACCCCTTCCCTGCCTCTAATAGATCATGCTCCGCTCCAAAGGGATCCAGCCCGTTCGCGACCTTCTGCGTCATCGCTGCCAGTAGCGCATGATCTTGTGCGGGCATCCCTACGACCGCACAAATCACCTGCGAGACAAAGGGCTGCGAGACCTCACGCACAAAGTCCACGGACTCACCCGCCGCGATACGCAGAGAGAACTCACGCACTGCCGACTGCGCTAGCTGCCGGACAAGCGGCTCATACCTCTTAATAATACGAGGGTGGAACGCCTCCTGTGCTGGCGCGCGCAGCGCAGTATGACGGGGGGCGTTGGCAAACAACATGAGCCCCTCGCGCATCTGAAAGTATGGCTGTAACGGGTGATCCGTCGCGACTCCCGCGAATGTATCTAGACCGATCCGCGCATCCTTTAGCAATCGAACGCAGGTCTCATGGCGTGTCGCCACATAAGCACCCATACCACGCGCGCGCGCTAGACCACTAATCTCACGCGCCCGAGCATATGCCTGATGTGGACTGCGACGAAACGAGGCATCACGAAAGTCTAACTCTGGTAACGATGATATTGCCATAACTAGAAAAGCCCCAATCTCATAAAAGCAAGTTCCCTCACCGAGGCTTCAGCCATCAGATGAGGGAACGTTCGGGCGGAGTTCCCTTAGAGGTTACTCATATCGATAAACCCTTCGAGCTTACGGATACGGGTCGGGTGACGCATCTTACGGAGCGCCTTCGCCTCGATCTGACGGATACGCTCACGCGTCACCTGGAACTGACGTCCCACTTCCTCCAACGTACGAGAATACCCATCTTTTAGACCAAACCGCTGCTCTAGAACCTCACGCTCACGCTCAGTAAGCGTATCTAGCACATCGTTGATCTTATCCTTCAGCATGGAGAAGCCCGCTTCTTCCATCGGGTTATCCGCCGCCTTATCCTCGATGAAGTCACCAAAGGAAGTGTCGTCAGAGTCCCCTACTGGCGCCTGGAGAGAGATCGGCTGCTGTGCCATCTTAAGAACCGCACGCACCCGCTCTACCGGCAGGTGAATCTCCTCTGCAATCTCGTCGGCAGTCGGTTCACGTCCATACTCTTGCACGAGCTGCTTCTGCACGCGCATGAGCTTGTTGATCGTCTCGATCATGTGCACCGGAATACGGATCGTTCGGGCCTGATCTGCGATCGAGCGCGTGATCGCCTGACGGATCCACCAGGTCGCGTAGGTAGAGAACTTATATCCACGACGGTATTCAAACTTCTCTACCGCCTTCATGAGACCCATGTTCCCCTCCTGAATAAGGTCGAGGAAGGAGAGTCCACGGTTTGTGTATTTCTTAGCGATGGAGATCACGAGACGGAGGTTAGCCTCCACCATTTCCTCCTTCGCCTTTACAGCCGCCTTAATCCAGGTAGAGAGGTCACTCTCGGTCTGCTTAAAGTCCTCGGCAGTATGCCATACAGCTTGCTGGATCTCCGCGAGTTTCGTGGTAAACTCTTGGTCATCAGGGTTGATACTGAGCTTGTGCTCATATTTATCGAAGCGCTTCTTATAGTCCTCGACAGTGTTACAGAAGTCCTCGACGATCTTCTGCTTATAGTAGAACCGTCCGTAGAGACGGTCGAGGGTTTGGACGTTCTTGTTAATCGTCTCTACCAGCTCCGTCTTATTACGGGCAGACTTAGAGTTCAGCTCCCGGAAGGCATTTGCGGTAGCCTCATGCAGCTGCATGACTTGATCACAGAGCTTAGGCAGAACCTTCATGTAACGCTCACGGCTCTCGATCTTCTTATCGAGAATGACACGGTCAAACCGCTCCTTACCACGCTGCAGCTTATCTGCCAGCTCCATGTAACAGTCCGCAGTAAAGCCAAACTTATGGAAGTGCTTCTGCACGTTACTCTCTGCGGTTTCGATTCGCTTAGAAATCTCTACCTCCTGCTCCCGCGTCAGGAGTGGCACCTGTCCCATCTGCTTCAGATACATGCGGACGGGATCATCCAGAATGTCAAGCTTCTCCTTATGATCTTCGATCGCGGAGTCTGCGCCCTTTGAGTCCCGGTATCGGTCCACTTCAGCAGCGTCAATAATGTCAAACTCCATTGAGTTTAACTGCTCCATCACACTCTCCAGCTCGGCTGGATCTACGATATTGTTGGGCAGGGCATCGTTGATATCGTCAAAGGTGAGGTACCCCTGCTCCTTTGCCAAGATGACGAGATCACGCACCTTGTCTTGGAGGTCAGAGTTCTCTGTCTGCGTGAGAATCGATTTATCCAGCTTCTCTGGAGCAGCGGGCTTCTTCTCTACCGCCTTTTTTGGTGCCGCCTTCTTCGGAGCAGCCTTCTTCGTTGCAGTCTTTTTAGCGACGGTTTTCTTAGCAGTGCTCTTTTTAGCTGCCACCTTCTTCGTTGCAGCCTTTTTCGCCGGTGACTTCTTGGCAGTTGTCTTCTTCGCCGCTTTTTTGGCTGCAGGTTTCGCTTTCTTCTTAGCGGATGAAGCGGCCTTTTTACTAGAGCCTTTGGTGGAGTTATCGTCTGCCATGTGGAGAGGAGGTAGTAGTATAGCTATATATGCGGGTGAGACCGCTGATTATAAAACAAAGAGAGATCAGATAGCTTCTGATCGTAAAAAAGTGATTCTCCCTACCGCGTTAGCAAGGAGAAGCCTTATAAAATGCACGCTTTGCCCTCTATAGTATGCATCTAGGGGACAAATTTTGTACGTGCAATGGTGATATTATTTACGCAGGATTTGGGATCGTCACGTAGATGAAGCCTTTTTTCGCAAGAGCTTCAATGACAGGTTGGTACTTCGCATACTTCTCAGCAGAAACGAAACGACTACCACTACGCCACTCTCTACGTCCTGTGATGAAGGCGACTTGCTCACGATCATTCTTGAGGTTAGGCTTGTGTGTAACGGTTACAATGCAGCTTCCTTTCTCTTCTTGAGCCTTCTTGAGATCCGCTGGTGAGCACGCACCTAGGTCTTTAGGTAAAAGTTCTGTGTTTGACATGGGGCGGTGTTTTTACAGCCCACACCTGAAGAGTCGAGTTTTTTTTGCCTAAATCTTACATCTCTCTATTTTTTGCTACCCACGCACTGTATCAGCGGGCTTAAACTGGTAAGCGTTCGATAACCACCAGGGTTATATCATCGGACTGGGGAGCCTCCTGCACGAAGTCTGCGATCTCTGCGAGAATCGCCTTTCCGAGGGCGCGAGCAGGTAAGGTAGCTTGCGCTTGGAGAAAGTCCACCAGCCGCTGGGAGGAGAACTCATCCTTATGCTTATTATGCGCCTCAATGATGCCATCGGTATACAGGAGTAGCTTATCGCCTGGGGCAAGTGTGAGTTCGTGGTCTTGGATAATGCTCTGAAAGATCTCTCCACTATCGATGCCTACGGCAAGCCCTGGGGGCTTAACCTTGTGGATCTCTTGGCGGGCGGCATCATAGTAGTAAGCAGGATTATGCCCCGCGCGTGCTAAAGTCACACGCCCCGAGTCGTGATCCAGGTGCGCATAAATGGCACTGATAAACATGTCGTCCCGAATGTCAGGGTAAACCATTTTGTTCAGTTGACTGAGGCTCTCTGCTGGGGAGGCAGAGAGACCTGCGATCGCCTTCAGCGCGCTCCTAAAGGTCGCCATGATCAGCCCCGCTGCCATCCCCTTGCCAGACACATCTGCGATCACCACGCCCGTGCTGTTGTCAGAGACCGCGGTGTAGTCAAAGTAGTCTCCACTGACCTTCTGCGCTGCCAGATTATACCCATAGAAGGCGAGCCCCGGCACGTCTGGTGCCTGCGTAGGGATCAGGACTCGCTGCACTTCCTTAGCGTTCTCTAGCTCCGCCTCCATGCGCTTCTTCTGCTCCGCCTGGTGGTGGGCATCCAGATTCCCAAGGGCAAAGGAGGATTGCTCCGCAAGCTGGCTAAAGAGATAGAGCGCCTTAGCGCTGTATTGCTGCGCCTCGCCCCGTGACACGGTCACCGCCAGCACCCCAATAAGCTGCTCCGCATGGACAAGTGGTGCCAACATCGCCGCCCCCTGCCCCGAATACGGACGAGAGGCCTCGGCTAAGCTCGGCTGCGCAGCTAGGTCTGGAATAATCAGCGGCTCCTGCTGACGGAGGGCATCGCCTAACACCCCCGCAGTGAGCGATACTGGCTCACGCCGCAACAATCGCGCGACCTTATCTGGGTCATCGGTCATGGGGTCTAACACAAGCTGGGCACAGTCTGCGGTGAGGTGCGCAGGGAGGAGCGTCCCCGTCTCATAGTCGATGAGGTAGAGGGCGGCGCCGGCAGACTGGGTCACCTTTTGCACGCCCTCGGTGATGACCTGGTAAAGGTGCTGGCGAGTGCTGTCCTGTGAGATAGAGTGCCCCAGGTGATGGAGGAAATCATGCACCCGTTGCTCACCAGCCGCCTGCTCGGAGCGGTAGAGCTCGGAGTCCGCTAGACGACGGCGTGCTTGACGCCCCTGCAGCCACACAACGATAAGCCCTACTACGGCTATCCCGAGGAGGAGATACGGAGCGAGGTCGATCATGAGAGGCAGAGTCAAAATGTCGGAGGTGGAGGGAGATTAGTTTTCGTTCTGTAAGCCCTCCACGACATCAGAGAACTTTTGCTGGTTACTCGCATTCAGGCTGCCGAGCGTCTTATGCGTATCGAGCACGAGCTTAGAGTCTGGGCGGGCTTGCTCTGTGGAGGTCCAGCGGCTTAACCGCGCGCGGATCTCCTGACAGTCTGGGAGCCACGCTGCCTGCGCCGGGTTAATCTCCATCAGCGAATCCAGCCCTAGCTCCTCTAGCGAGTCCTGATTCTTTTCCGTCACCCCGCACAGCTGTAACCCCGCATTAGCGATCCCCTTCACCTTGATGGCGAGGCTCGCGAGGATCCCCATAAAGGTAGAGTCCATGCCAGAGCACTCCTCCATATCCACCACCAGCTTAGGCGCAGGCTCTGTTGCGGACAGTAAGCCGTCGGTCAACTTCTTAAGGGTCGGCGCGAGAAAGACATCGCCTCGGCCACAGACCCGAATCCAAGAATATCCATTGGATTCACCGATATATATTGCTGCTGGTTGGCTCACGTAAGGGGTAGGGGTAAAGGGTAGGGAAAGTGAAGATCCTCTCTACTGTATCGGATTCTAGGCACGGTTCAATAATTATTGACGATAAAAAAACTCTTTTTATTTGAAATACAGCGCATTAAAACAAAAAAACCATCAATACACCAATAAAGATGAAATATACGACCTCAACACAACGTAATCGAAACAGAAAGCGGTCACAAGGTAGACACTCCATCCGTGTTAATCTGTGAGACATAGACTTCCACGGGATCATCCGCAAACTCCTGAGCCACTAGATGTGCCCCGACCTCCCCCTGGGACAGGGCAAAGAGGCTGGGACCAGACCCCGAGATCCCAAAGCTTAATGCCCCTGCTTTTAGAGCACGCTCCCGATAGAACTCAAACTGTGGAATCAGCTCACTCCGCCCAGGCTCTGCGATATGATCGACCGTAGTGCGAGAGAGGAGCGCGTAATCACGCTCATAGAGCGCAGAGACAAAGGCAGCCAAATGCCCCGCCTGCGTCGTGGCCGTATGCGTGGAGACTTCCGCCGGCACCTTTTGGCGAGCCTCAGAGGTAAGGATCTCCACCGCAGGATTATATAACACAGTCATCCAGAGATCATCCGGAGCAGGGAGCGAGACAACATCGAGCGTAGGGTTATCGCGCACCAGACACACCCCACCCAGGAGACCAGGCGCGACATTATCCGCATGCCACGCCTTGCTCGCCACCGCCTCCCCTGCCATCGCAGCCGGCAGCAGCTGACGACGCTCTAGCGGACTACCCAGGAGCTCATTCATGGCAAAGGCTCCACCCACCGCACTCGCCGCACTGGACCCTAGCCCAGAGCCAAAGGGCATCTTCTTATGGATCTCCATCTCAAACGCGCCTTCGATCATTAACTCATCCAGCACGGCCTGGGCTGCGATCGCCGCAGTATTCTGATCTGCCGCTAAGGGGAGCTTCCCCTCATCTCCCGTAATCTGAGTCACGGTAATGCCACTAGCACCATCGCACTTACGAAGCACGATCTCATCTCCAGGCCCATAAATCGCCAACCCTAAGACATCATATCCACACCCTAGATTCGCAAGGGTCGCAGGCGCGAACACACGCACTTCACTCCGTTCTGTTATCATGATGACAGGCACCATAGAGACTCTCCGCGCAGAGTCAATTTATTCATGCGCGCTTTCCAAGACAAGAGACATCGCATTCCGCCCTCTCAGATCCTCTACACACAACCATACTACACGACATTTTTATCCGCAGATTTCG
>CAYWAG010000028.1:0-11520 GCA_964455925.1 uncultured Verrucomicrobiales bacterium
GGTGAACTTTTCGCTTGCAGTGTGGTCTGAAATGGAGAGGTTCATGCACTGAATATTATTTCGTAAATCCTAACACTCACATGTCTAGCGAATTTCCATTTCTTGATCAATACCCACAGGACCAACAAGAGTTCGTCCTCGGGCAGTACCGTAAGCTCTTAGGTCTCTTTAATGAGATCTCCGCCACCATGCACCACCAAACCGAAGCCGCCTTCGCTAATAAGCTAGAAGGGAGTGAGGCCTCTGGTAGTGGAATGCACCAGGGAGATGCGGGGAGTGAGGCGTATGACCGCGAGTTCGCGCTGAATATGCTGGGTAAGGAAGTAGACTCACTCAAGGAGGTCGAGCAGGCGATCAAGCGTGTTGAATCCGGCACATATGGAGTCTGTAGTATGTCAGGAGAGGCGATCCCGCAGATGCGCCTAGAGGCGATCCCCTTTGCCCGCTACACCGTGACCTGCCAGGCTAAATGGGAGGAGGAGCAGAAGAATAAGCCCCAAGCAACCCACGACGATTACGGATACAACGGATTTGGTGAACAATCTCCAACAAATTCGCTTGACGAGGAATAAGGAACCTGTATTCTCCCCATCCCGCTATGCCTAGAGACATCATTATCCTCGAATGCACGGAAGCAAAAGCTGAAGGCAAACCTACTTCTCGTTACAACTCAACCCGTAACAAGAAGAGCTTAAGAACACCTGGACGTCTTGAGAAAATGAAGTTTAATCCCTTCCTCAACCGTCGTACTCTGCACCGCGAACTCCGCTAAGCTTCAATAACCCCCTTACACTAACATTCCTTATGTCATCAGAACCTAAGACCATCGAACGCCGCATCGCCTTCCGTAAGGCTAACCGTTGCATGCCTCGTCGTCGCGTTGATATCCCTGTGGAGAAAATGAACATCCACAACACTGATCTCCTCTCTCGTTTCACTACAGAGACAGGTAAGATCATCCCTCGTCGCGTCACTGGGATCTCCGCTAAGCTTCACCGTAAGATCACTCGTGAGATCAAGCGTGCTCGCGCTCTGAACCTCATGCCATAAGGCTGGGCGTTTACGAATGCAATGATCAACCTATCGGGGCAGTCCGATAGGTTTTTTTAGTTTCCTCCTACCATGTGAGGACACCCTTCCCCCCATAGGTAATCATCCCTAGAACCTTTTCTTAGCTCCACTCTCCCATGTCCCAGTTAGTTGATACTCAGAACGAGAAAGACGACCGTAACCTCGCTATTAACCGCGTAGGCGTAAAGGCACTGCGCTACCCTATGTCGATCAAGGATCGCGATGGAGCGGTGCAGAACACGGTTGCGACCCTAGCCCTCGCCGTAGACCTCCCAAAGGAGTTTAAGGGCACGCACATGAGTCGCTTCGTAGAGGCACTGAACGCCAATGATGGGCCTTTAGAGGTCAGCACTATGGTAAGCCTCCCACAGAGCTTGTTGGAGCGTCTGCCATCCCATCGGGCACACATTAACCTGCGGTTCCCTTACTTTCGTAGTAAGCCCGCACCCGTGACACAGAAGGCAGGAATGCTGGACTATGAGGCGGAGTTTGACGTGGAGACCACGCGTGATGGTGAGACGGATATTACGGTGACGGTCTATGTGCCCGTTACGACCCTTTGCCCTTGCTCTAAGGCGATCAGCCAATACGGGGCGCATAACCAGCGTGGCACGGTGACCCTCGCGGTCAAGATGAAGTCACCAGTGTGGATCGAGGACCTGATCGACCTTGTAGAGACCTCCGCTAGTGCACAGCTCTACAGCCTCCTGAAGCGTGAGGATGAGAAGTTCGTCACCGAGCAGGCATATGAGAACCCTGTGTTCGTGGAAGACCTCGTGCGCAATGTCGCGACGAAGGTAAAGGATCACCCAGAGCTCACCTCCTTCCGTGTGGAGGCGGAGAACTATGAGTCTATCCATAATCATAACGCTTACGCCGTTATTGAGGGCTAAGCCAGCGGAACCCTGAGAGTCGCAACTGCAACGTGTGTTATGGAGAAGCTTCTGATCGTAGATGGCCATAGCACCATCTTCTCCACCAGTTGGCTACGTGACCTCCATCGTACCAACAACGATGCGGGACGCGACGCCCTCATCCGTGAGCTCAACGACTATCAGAACCAAAGCTCAACCTACGTCATCCTCGTCTACGATGGGCAAGGCCGCCGCATCGATAAGCAAGGCGGCAGCGAGAAGGAGATCCTCGTCCTCTACTCGCGCACGAACCAAACCGCAGACACTATTATAGAGCGGCTCTGCGCCCAGCACTCGCGTAAGCATGCGATCTCTGTAGCGAGTAATGATCGCATGGTGCTGGAGTCTTGTTACGCCTCTGGTGCTCTGGCGATGAGCATCGATGCGATGTGGGATCACATCGACTTCGACCTCCGGCGGTAATTATGTAAAGAGCTTGGTAACGGGGGCACCCTTCTCCTTATCTGGACCTGCGATGCGGAAGGGGCGTTTACTAGGGGAGTGCACCACCTTATGCGCGTCGATCCCGAGGGCATATGCCATGGTGGAGTTCATGTCGTAGATCGTCACAGGGTCTGCGGTGACCTTCATGCCCGTGTTGTTAGTCGTGCCATAGACTTGCCCCTTGTTGACCCCGCCACCGGCGAGGATGGTGGAGAACGCCCCTGCGTGGTGCGAGCGCCCATTGTTGAGCTCTGGCTGCACTGGACCGCGTCCAAACTCAGAGGTGAGGACCACGAGAGTGGAGTCGAGCAACCCGCGGCTCTTTAGGTCATTGATGAGCTGGGCGTACGCTTGATCCATGTCCTTGCAGCGTGCTTCCACACCTGTAAAGTTATCGTAGTGTGTATCCCAGCCACCATGGGTCACCTCGATAAAGCGGACCCCGACCTCTACGAGGCGTCGCGCGAGGAGACAGCCCTGGCCAAAGTTCGTGTGCCCATAGGCATCCCGCATCTTACCGCTCTCATTGTTCAGGTCAAAGGCGACGAGGTCATCAGACTTCATCACCTTCACCGCTTCATCAAAGAGGCCGGCATACCCTTTGACCTCGTTCGTCGCGTAGTTCTCATGGAATTTAGCGTTCAGGGCATCGGCGACCTTGAGGCGCGCTTCAAAGTCTTGCTCTGAGACACTGTGGTAACGGTCCACGTTCTTTAGCCCTTCCTCCGGTCGTCCCACCAGGGCGGCGGAGTAGTTCGCCCCCATCCAGCCGCCTCCCGTCTGGCGGGCAGAGGTATTTACGGCGACATAGCCAGGCAGCTCCTCATTGATACGTCCTGCTTCCCGTGTGATCCATGATCCGACAGAGGGGTGCACAATCGTGCCCAGAGGGGTATAACTCTTATGCAGGAGGTATTGTCCTTGGGGGTGTGCCCCGACCTTAGAGGTCATGGAGTTAATGACGGTGCAGTCTTTGAGCACTTTAGCGGTCTGCGGGAGGTAGTTGGCGACTTGGTATCCCTTGATGCTGGACTCGATGGAGTTGACAAATTTGTTCCCCTTCTTGATGTCAAAGGTATCTAGGTGGCTCATTCCTCCGTTCATGTTGAGGAAGATGATAGACTGAGCGGGTTTACTGTTTTGTGACGGCTTTTGGGCATAGGCTTGGCTGGCGAGAGTGGCCCCGAGCATGGGAGCCACACTGACACCGAGCAGGCGGCGTGCATTATCAAGCATGAATTGACGTCTGGAGAGCTCGTCCTGTGAATTATAGCGCATGGTAAGTGAAGGTTAAGGGTGGGGAGGGGGATTTAGAAAATGAAGTAGAACTCCTGGGAGGCGATGAGCCCCGCAACAATGTTTCGGTAAGCTGCTTCCTTATCAGAAAACTCATCGACCAGACCTAGGCAGAGCTCGAGCTCTTCAGCGCTTGGTGCCCGGTTTAGAACCACTAGGAAGATGGTCTTAACGCGCTGGGTTTCGTCCGTGAACTGCTGTACGACTTGGTTGACGGTTGATTTCCGATCATGGATAATGAGCTGTTGGACTTGTCCGTTGAGTAGCTCTAGAGCCTGGGAGACGGTTCCTTCCTTTGAGGCTTCATCAATGGCTGCTACACGGGTGGACTGCCCAAAGGTGGCGAAGAACCCTCCTGCAGGGGTAGGAAACTCCGACGCGCGGCGTAGGACACCGTCCTGTTTACCTCTACGGCTCCCGCCCATCATCATGGCGTAATCGTCGGATTTCCCATCGTCCGCCTGGGGGAACTCCTTACGCTTCAGCTTATCAAACAGTTCGAGAAAGTAGGTCTCAAACTCGGCATCAGACATAACACTGACTTTCTTCACCATCTCTGCCTTTGTCATGATGCGCTGTCCCGCGTGAACAAAGTCCAGGGAAGTGCGCTGACGCTTAGGCAGGCTCTCTGGCTCTGGAACGGTGAGAGACATCATGGAGTCCCAAATCTGCTCTGCTGACATGCGGTTCACCCTACGTCCATCTAAGGCGTTTTTCTGTCCGTTGACGAGGTCCTTCTGTGAGGAGACGAACTGGAAGGTGCGTGTGGACATGAGCGTGCGCTGGAAGGTGTTGAGGTCATAGTCATAGTCCTTCATGATCGCTGCTAATTTCAGAATGAGGTTACGGAACTCGGTGTCCTCTGGCTCTACGTAATCACCAGTTACGGGTGTGAGCGAGATCCCCATGACACGTTCCCACATGCGATTAGCGATGGTGATGGCGAACTGCTCGGTGTCATCTGAGGTCATCCAGGTGGCAAACTTCTCTAGGGATTTAGGGTCGTTCTTATCATCCTTAGTGCGGACTTTATCGCCGAAGGGGGTGCGGCCTTGTACCATCTCGCCTGGCTTGCCATCGCGGTATTTATAGTCAGAGGGCAGCTTTACTCGTCCCGCCCCCTTAGCTAGTGGTGTGCCATGACCTGCCACCGATGCGAGGTTATACAGTAGTCCCTGGATGCGTCCAGCGGGGGTGTTGCGGTACTGGTCTGGTTGATTCAGCTCTAGCTGGACGAGCTTGCCCCTTAAGGCTCGGTAGTTCGCCTTTGATTCATATCCAGAAGGACCTTCGACGAAGGCCTTGAGGTTATAGAAGTCCATCTGCTCCCATTCCTGGAAGGGGTCATCATGGCATTGGGCGCATTCCAGGCGCACACCAGTAAAGATGCGCATCGTGTTAGAGAGGTGATCATCGATGGCATCACCTTTCTCAAAGTATCCAGCGGCACCAGAGTGCAGATAGGTATTCCCCTTAGTGGTAAGCAGGTCTCGGCAGAGATCATCCCATGCCATGTTGACCTCCACCGCATCACGAAACCAGTCGATCAGTCGGCCATGGTGACGTGTGCCAGGGCCACTGCCATGCCGCTCCCGTAAGGTAAAGAGGTCGTAATAGTAGTTCGTCATGTGGCTCTTATACCCCTCAGAGCTATAGAGATAGTCGATGAGGATTTGGCGCTTATCGGGGTGCTCTAACTCCAGAAACTGGAGCGCCTCTGCTGGGGTAGGGATCCGCCCAATCGCCACCAGGAAGGCGCGTCGCATAAAGGTGGCGTCATCCGTTACTTCTGGGACCTGGATCTTGTTCTGCTTAAAGTTCTGCGCCACTAGCTTATCGATCTGATGCGCATTCCCCAGAACCTGCTCTGGCATAATGGTGTCAGAGGCTCTACTAGAGGCGAGTCCGCCAGAGAGTATTAAAAAAACGAGGAGGAAAGGGCTGAATTCACGCATAATACACTATATTACACCCTAAGTGCCGATTTTTTGTACAGTCGTCAAGGGTTAGGGTAATAATTTATTCGTGCATTAGTAATAATTTTGGCGCGTGAACGAATTCGCTGGAGATCACTTAGCCTTTCAGTAACTGGAATTAGTCTTGATGTACGAGGGCGTAACCGAGGTAGGTGAGGCAGAGCCCGCCGCCTACGGTGAGGGCGATGTGCAGGGTGGCGCTGCCGATCGAGCCGGTGGAGAGGAGCTTCAGGTTCGCCTGGGAGAAGGACGAGAAGGTGGTGAACCCTCCGAGTAAGCCGGTGATGAGCCCGACCTGCCAAGCCGTAGGGCGTGCCCAGAGCCCCGCTAGCAGCCCGATGAGAAAGCACCCGCCTAAGTTACAGACGAAGATGCTCCAGGGGAACCGGCTGGCAGGTAGGAGCAGCCCCAGCCCGTAGCGCAGCGTGCACCCTAGTCCACCTGCTAGAAAGACCCAGAGTCCAGTGGTGAGGTCGGTGAGTTTCATGGGCGGGGGAGGGGAGTGGGCGTAGAATCCGCAGATGGTTTTCCTAACTGCGGAATTAAGGTTAAAAGGTGGGCTTAGAGGTGGGCTTCCTGGCGGCGTTTTTCGAGGGTGCCTTCGGTGATCCCTAGGCGGTCGAGGGCGGTGATGTTGGGGAGGAGTTGCTCTGCGGTTATCTCTCCGCGTAGGAGGGACTGGTAGTTCTGAATGAGGGCGCGGGCGTCCTCGTGGGACTCATTGAGCAGTTCTAGGCGGAACGATTGGAGCCCCTGGCTCTGGAGGAGGCGGTAGTGACGTGCTCCGGACTGGGCGCGCCCATTGAACAGGGTGTTACGGCATCCGACATCTGCCATGAGGGTGTGGCGCTGCCCCACGCGGTCACGTAGCTCCACCTTATGCTTCTCACAGGGGCGACCGCAGTCTAGGTAGCTGGTGCCCTCGCTCATAAAGGTGCAGAAGACACAGTGCTCCATATGAAACATGGGCATGTGATGGTGCAGGGATAGCTCGAACCGGTGGGCGTCGCCATGCTGCAGGAGGTCGACCACTTGCTCGAGGTTAAGGTCGTATGAGACCGTCAAGCTTTCGAGCTGTCCCTGGGTTTGGAGAATGTTAGCAGTGAGTGGGTTAGCGACATTCAGTGAGAAGTCTCCGAAGCGGCGGAGGGAGGTCTCTGCAAAGTAGTCGAGCGCGCCGAGGTTACGAATGAGGACGCCATCGGGGGCACAGTTCTCGATGTGCTTAAAGTAGCCGTGCTCGCCGGACTTTTGGATCCGAGGTGTGGCGAGGGCGATGAGGGCGTCGCTGGAGGAGTCGCGGACGAGGCGGACAGCGTCCTTATACCCCTTGATCTCCTCAAAGTCCGCGTAAATGTGTGAGACGCCAGCGTCGAGACAGGCTTGAACCTGATCCAGCTGGCGACAGAGGACGCGCAGTTCGGGCTGGTCGAGCTTAGGCGCTGCGGGGGCGGTAGTGAGGGCGCTCTGCCAGTGGATGCGCTTCGGCTCTGGGCGCTGGGCGGAGGCGGATTGGTCCAGTGCCTCCACGAGGGCGCGTCTGGCGCGGTTCAGCGCACTGACGGGGAGGGCCAGGTCCTCGGTCAGGGTGTTCTCTAGTCGCCCTAGCGCGTATGCGGTGCCTCCGAGCTTGGCGAGCTGCTGGTGGAGGAGGTCGGTGGTGAGTGGGCGGTTCCGTGCGGGTTCGAGCAACTCTTGCGTGCTGACGGTGATGCCTTGGGCACTGAGCTCCAGCGGCTGTCCAGCAGCCCCTCGCACGGTGATGGCGAGCGGGAGCCCCTTTTCGACCGGGCGGGCGGACTTCCACTCGGAGTTAATAGCTTTTTGCAGGGCCGGGTCAGAGGTCTTACAGACGATCTGCCCGGGTTTGATGCGTCTCCAGTCGAGCGTGTTGCGCTTATCAAAGAGGATCTCCGCGCCCCGGACCTTAAACGCCTTTGCGCCTTGCTCTTGGTTTCGGTCCGTGGACTCATGGGCTTCATCGATGACGAACCCTTCACCCGCCTTGATAGGGATCTCCGTGCGATCTGTCAGCAGGATCTTACCCTCGCTGGGGTAAACCTCGGCGATGCAGCCTACAACAGGGCCGCGCTTCTTACCCCACTTTCCATGCGTTAGGAGCGGGTGGTTAGTGCCGCCTAGCCAGCCGTTAGACTGTCCCCGTGAGAAGGTCATCTCCAGGCGGTAGCGCTCTTCCTCACTGGCAACGCGGGGGGAGTTCGCCACTGCATCATCGATGGCACGGCGGTAGACCTTTGTGACCGCGGCGACGTATTCGGGAGATTTGAGACGCCCCTCGATCTTATAGGAGACCACGCCCATCTCGACTAGCTCAGGCACCAGATCAACGGCGGCGAGATCCTGTGGGCTGAGGAGGTATTTGACCTCCTCCATAGGTTGCTCCACCCCATCGACGATGAGGTCATACGGCATCCGGCAGGCCTGGGCGCATTCGCCCCGGTTCGCCGAGCGCTGTCCCAGTGACTCCGAGGTGAGGCATTGCCCAGAGTAGGCAACACAGAGCGCGCCATGCACAAACACCTCGATAGGGACGACCTCCTTAGGCTTAACCTTGGCGATCTCCTTTAGCGACATCTCCCGCGCGAGGACGGCGCGCTCTAGCGTAAAGACACGGGAGGCAAAGGCTAGTCCCTCCGGGGAGGTGAGGGTCATTTGGGTCGAGGCATGGAGCTCAATGCTGGGGGCGACCTCATTCACGAGCCGCGCCAGCCCTAAGTCCTGCACGATCACTCCATCCACGCCAGCGCGCTCCATCTCCTGCACTTGCTGGATGGCGGCATCTAGCTCTGAGGTGAACACGAGGGTATTCATAGCGACATACCCCTTTACACCGTATCGGTGCAGGTAAGCCATGAGTTCGGGTAGGTCTTCATTGGTAAAGTTCTTGGCGCGCATACGGGCATTAAACTTAGGCAGGCCAAAGTAGATCGCATCTGCGCCACTGGCCACCGCGGCCTTAGCGCAGTCCCAGTTCCCAGCGGGAGAAAGGAGTTCGGGATGACGGGAGGAGTGTTGAGACATGAGAGGAGGATATTACCCTAGCACCTGCCTCCGTGACCAGAGAATATCACCCAATTTCGCCCGCTATAATACGCCCGAATCCAAACCACAAGAAATCTCACTTTTCTCTTTATAATGGAACCATTCTTGTCTTTATTGCCTCCATGGTAGAGAGTATTTCTGAAATAACTGAAGCGAACCTAGCGGCAAACGACCGTCAACTGTGGCTGAAAGCCCTCACCGCGATCCAACAAGGAAACGAGGCATACGCGGTTAACCTGATCCTTCCCGTCGTCGCGAACAACCCGGGCTTCCTAGAGGGGCGTAAGACCCTGCGTAAGTGCCAGGGCATCGCTAAGGGATCCACCCAGTCCTCAGGAACAAAGGTGTTTGGTATGACCATCGGCGGGGGCGAAAAGGGCGCCTCCTCTAAGACGAAGAGCCTCGCCAAAAAAGACCCAAAGGCGGCACTCGTCGAGATCGAGAAGGAACTCAGTGAGTCCCCATTCAGCGCGGAGCTAAACGAACTCCTCCACACCTGCGCCGCGCTACTGGGTATGCCAGAGACTGCGGAGTTCGCGCTAGAAACTATTCATGAGCACGCGCCTAAGCACACTAAGCTCCTGCATAAGCTCGCATTGTTCTACGTCCAGAACATGAAGTTTACGCAGGCGGCAGAGGTGTATAAGACGATCTCTAAGCAAGACCACACAGACTCCATCGCCATCAAAGGCGAGAAGGACTGTATGGCGAAGGCGTCCATGCAGGCGAGCACGCAAGTCGCCTCTGATGGCTCACTGAGCCTGAAAATGCGCGATGATAAGGAGCGGATCGCCCTGGAGCAACAATCTAAGACGGGCCTCACAAAGGATCAGCTCGCCGCTCGGGTCGACCAGCTCCAAGCACAATATCAGCAGAACCAGCATGACCTGAATGTCGCTAAGGACCTAGCAGACACCTATGCACAGCTGGATGACTATAATAATGCCTACGCCTTCTATGACTGGGCGTTCCAGCTCTCTGAGGGCGATAAGACGCTCCAGACAAAGGCGAACGAGATGAAGCAACGCGCATCCGCACAGTATATTGCGAGCCTAGAGGCCGCCATCGCGGCAGACCCAACCAACGAGCAGCTGCAGGCGGATCTCGCAGCCTTCAGGGAATCCAGCTCACGTGAGCACATCGCCTCCTGCGAGCAGGCTGTCGAGGATAACCCCACCGATGGAGTGCTCCGCTTTGACCTTGGCAAAGCTTACTTCGATGCTGGCATGTTTGACCAAGCGATCCCACACCTCCAGCAGGCTAAGACAAACCCGGCGATCGAGACAAAGGTGCTGCTCCTGCTGGGACGTACCTTTGATGCTAAGGGCATGACGGACATGGCGATCGACCAACTCCAGACCGCGAACCAACGCATCGTGATCATGGATGGCACGAAGAAGGAGACCCTCTACCAGCTGGCGCTCCTCTTTGAGAAAGCAGGGAACCAGGAGAAATACACGGAGCACCTGAAGGAAGTCTTCTCTGCCGACTACGGATACCGTGACGTCGCGCAGCGCGTAGAGGCGACCTACTAAAGCCCTCCCTATAGGGCAAACCACAGAGGCTCAGAGACACAGAGAGGGATTTTGAGAGTTGTTATGAATTAAACACACCATACCACACGACATTTTGATCCGCAGATTTCGCAGATAGACGCAGATTATAAAAAATCGCTACAATAGGCAGGAGATTACTGCCCTATCGGGAAATGTAATGTGGAGTTTATGGAGCTATTCAGATGATAGCTGTAGCGCTTGCGCTGCGAACTGTTCCCCTCCCTCACACTAGCCCAGTAGATCAATATTCTTGTTAAAATCAATCCAATCTGCGTTTATCTGCGTAATTTGCCTAAGGGCTATCCTGCGCTAGCGCTTGTATTGCGGATAGAACAATACAAAGTGAAAACTGTCGTGTAGTGTGTCTCTGTGGTTCAAAATACCTCGTGTAGTCGCCCTGCCTCACTCTTAGCTCCTCGATGTCTACTACCCGCTATCAAGTCCACCTAGAGGCATATGAGGGACCGATCGACCTTCTCCTCCACCTCGTCAGTAAGCACGAGGTGGACATCTACGACATCTCCATTGAGGCCCTAACGGGGCAGTATATGGAGTATCTAGAGACCTTTAAGGAACTAAACATCCCACTAGCATCTGAGTTCCTCGTGATGGCGTCCCAGCTCCTGTATATTAAGAGCCGCGCCCTACTCCCGCGCGACCTGTCCGGACCGGATGATGAGCCAGAGGATGACCCCCGCTGGGATCTCATCCGCCAGCTCCTGGAGTATAAGAAGTTTAAGGAAGCGGCTAACCACCTGCGCCACTCACAGCGCCAGCGCACGGATCTCTACGGGAAGGCGTTCTCCCTCCTCCCTACGGAGCACTCCCCGCCCGAGCTTCAGCAGGTCTCCACGCTCGACCTCTTCCATGCCTTTCAGACCGCTGTTAAGCGCTACCAAGAGTCCACTGAGGTCGGACAAATCACCGATGATATGTTTAATGTCAGTGATAAGATCGAGTATGTCCTAAGTGTGCTCCAGCAGCATGGAGAGCGCACCTTTACCGCTCTGGCGGAGGCGTGCCACAGTAAGCAGGAGCTGATCGTCACCTTCCTAGCGATCCTAGAGCTAACTAAGCTTAACCAGCTCCACATCCGCCAAGATACCTACTTTAGCGAGCTTTACCTCAGCCTCCCCTCGACATGACCGCCCCGCTCCCCCCTCCCTCTGCACCTCTCTCCCACATCGCTCTCTTTGGAGG
>CAYWAG010000029.1:0-11366 GCA_964455925.1 uncultured Verrucomicrobiales bacterium
CGAATATGCTCGTGTGGCACGTAATACGATGATGCACTCCCATGCAGGTTTGCGTCCCTCTCTTTTTTAGCGGAATTTAGCGCCTTCGCGGTTTAAATATCCTGCTACCCCCACCTGAATAGTTACCAATCTTCTTTGCGTCTTCGCGCCTATGCGGTTCAAAAATCAGCTGCGGAGTTAAGCTTAGTGACGGCGAGACGCCGTCACTCCCTTGACTTATGACCGCTTTCTGATCTCACCTGGCCAGTTCCCGTCCGCGCTGCATAAAAAACGCCCATGTGCAGGGTGCGCATGGACGGGAGATGAGGATGGCGCACGGATTGTGTGCGCGGGGCATTACAGCTTACTCTAGGATCATGTTTTGCATGATGGTATCAGAGCTCAGGGATGGAACGGAGGTGGGGAGATCTGGGGTAGTGGTGACGGGAGCACTAGGGGTGGCTACCGTAGGGGTAGGGAGAGAGGGGGCGGAGTACGAGGGAGCTGGAGGAAGGGTGATAGAGGGCTTCTCATACACTGGCTTGGGCTTAGGTTTAGGAGTGGGCTTAGAAGCCGTAGTTGGCTTGGTTACTACAGGCTTTTTCTCTACCGCTAGAGGCGCGTCATCGATAGGGGTAAAGACTTGGCAAGATACCGCTAGGAGAGCGAGGGCAGATACTCCAGATAGGGATATAATATTTTTCATGTCACCTTCTGGGATGACACAACTGTTCGCATTATTCACTAAAAAAATACCAATAATTCACAATTAACTCCTTAATTTAAATTGAAGAAGTTTAATTAACAAGATTTAATCGTAATAATCGAATAGAGCAATGCCACTGGGCTATTATCATACGAGAGTGCTCGTCAGAGCGGAGCGGAGTGAGATGCGGAAAAAATATGTTGAACCTTGCGCTGGATTTCCTAGTCTAAGCTCAGACCTGCTATGACTCTTGACCGCTATCCTCTCTTCTCATTCTTAAAAGTTCTTAACCTTTATAAGACAGGACGATCCATTAACCAGGCGAACCATGAACAAAAGGTGGTCGCTGAGGCGTATCGTATGCTCGGGTATGCGAACTACCAAAACGTCTCTGAGCTGGATGAACTGAAGGCTCTCTATTGGTCGATCCATGATCGTGTGGAGATGAAGCAGAAGCTGGAGGATGCCATCGAGGCGCTAGAGGAGGACCTCAGCGAGGCGCTGCAGACGAACGAGGCGAACCAGCTGACGCGTAAAGAGAGTGTGAACGCGGTCAAAGTAGAGATCAGTGACCTGATCGTAGAGCGGAACGAGCTACGTTACAAGCTCGACCTGATCGATACAGATGCTAAGAAGCAGATCGCGATCTACCAGGGCCTACTGGCGCAGAAGAAGCACCTCGATGACCCTAAGGCTCCAGAGGTGGCGGAGATCAACGAGGAGATCAACAGCAGCCTGGCTAAGCTAACTGAATATAAGGAGCAAAAGAACCAAGTCACCACGGAGCACCAAGCGACGCTCCTAAAGATCAAGGATAAGGAAGAGAGCCTCTCTAGCATTAAGCAGGGAGACGGAGACTCCGCTATTGTGGACTCACAGCACTCCGTCACGGGTAAGAGTAAGGACCTCGCCGACATGAACCGAAACCTCGCGCAGATCAACGAGCAGCTGGATAAGGACTACCATAAGGTCGGGCTATTCCTATATGAAAGCCGGAGTTATAAGGACGTGAGGCAGTGTATCACGGAGGACAAGCGTATCCTAGACCACATTAAGGCTCTGCGCCGCTCGATCAGGCTGCACCAAAAGCTTGCTCATTAGTGGGAGACACTAGAAGCTGGTATCGGGTAGCCCCTTGCGGAGGGTTTGCTCTAGGTCGTTGTCTGGGATCGCGCCTTTCTTTAGGGCTAGTCGGTACTGTTGGAGTGCCTTAGAGTAGTCGCGTTTCTCGCTGTAGAGCCAGGCGAGGTTAAAGTGTGGTTCGGTCAGGGTCGCGTCTGCCTTGATGGCGGCCTGCAGGTGGGCTTCTGTCCCATCGAGGTCTTTCTGTGAGGCGGCGATGGTTGCGAGGAAGATGTGTGCATTCGCGTTCTCTGTGTCCAGCTCTAGGGTGGTGAAGAACTCCTTCTCTGCCTCATTGAGGTCACCCTTTGTATAGTGGGCATACCCGAGCATTTGGTGGGCATAGGGGAGGCGCTGGTCCCCGCTCAGCGCGATGGCATCCTCAAACGATTCGATCGCCTCATCCACAGAGTCCATGACTCCCTGGTTCTCTGCATAGCGTAGGCGAGATACCCCTAAGTTCATCATACTGGGCACGTGCCCTGGGTGCGCCTCTAGGTTTAGGCGGAAGAACTCCTCGGCAGCGGCGTAGTGCTTCTTATTATACGCGGACCGCCCGAGGTTATCATAGATTTGGATTTGCTCGGACAGCTCGGCATTCGCACGGGCACGCTCCTCTGGCGTGGCGCGGTCAGAGAAGCTGAACTCGCCATCGGCGTTGGGCGTGGCTAGCAGGCGCTGCTGCTCATCAGAGAGGATGATCTCCTGCGTCTCTGCCAGGTTTAAGGCGCTGATGAACTCGGTGTCGTCGATGCCGAGCTGGTTTACCCGGTCCAGGATGATGGACCGCGCGAGCTGGCGGTTCTTCTGGAGCTTTAGCTGACGATCTACGAGGTCACGGAGCACGGTGATCTCATCCTGCGAGTACTCGGACTGTGGATCTGTGGCGGCTAGGGCGAGCTCACTCTTAGCCTGCACGAGTTGGTTATGCAGCTTCTCTGCCCGCATGGCACTGAGCTCCATCTCCTGGCGTGAGCGGCTGAGCTCAGTGCGGGCGAGGCTGTATTTCTTACGCACCATGGCGAGGTCTTCGGTCAGGGCGTTCTTATCCTTAAGCATGGCATCATATTCCTGGCGGGACTCGCGGAGCTGACGCTCCAGCTTCACCTGCTGGAGGCGTAAGACATTCTCATCGATCTCGCCTTCCATCATCGTGCGTAGCTGCTCGTGCTCAGCGACGAGGTTCTCATATTTGGTGGACAGGGAGGCGTATTGTCCTCTGGTCTCATCTAGGAGGGTCTGGAGCTTGGTCGCCTTTGCCCTCTCTGCCGCTAGGTCACGCTCCGTCTGGGAGAGGAGCTTGTTCTGCGTCTCTAGGCGCTCGCGCTGCGAGCGGATGATCTCGTTACTAATCTCACGCTCGGCATTTACATTCTGCTCAAACTGGGCGGTGACGGTGCGGGCCTCTACGAGCTGCTCCTGGAGGGCAGAGATCCGCGCCTCGGCGGCAAAGTAGCGCTCCTCGTTAGTGGTGAGGCTCTTCATGAGTCCTTGCTTCTCCTGCTGTAAGGTCACGAGATCCTCCTCCATGGACATGACCTCGGTCCTGAGCGGGCGCATCAGCAGGAGGTCTCGCTCCTGCTTAAGAGTCTGGATCTCATTGCGCAGCTGTGCTAGCTCTACGGAGTCCTCCTGCGACTGCGCCAGCATCTGGAGCTTCTCGCTCTCCATTTTCTCTAGACGCTCGCGTAGGGTCGCGAGCTCTGCCTCCTGCTCCACGGCTTTCTTCTGCGCGGATTGTAAGGCGAGGTTCGCCTTCATGAGTGTGTCCTGTGCGGCTTGGAGGTCTATCTGGAACTGCTTCTCCCGCTTACGCATCGTGTCGATCTCGCCGAGGTACTTTTGGTTTAAGCTCCGCTTCTCACGCTCTAGGGTTTGGGCGCGGTCTTGGTAGGCTTGGCGCTCCGCTATAGTGGCTTCTGTCGCCGTCAGCAGTGCCTGCTCCCACTCTCCGGTGGGGGATGCCGCGGCCGAGGCCTCGCCGCGCTCCAGGGCCAGGCGCAGTGCCTTCTCGGTGTCACGCCATCCTTGCTTTGTGCGGATTAGCTCAGAGGCGGTCTCACGCAGCCTCTGCTCTAGCGTGCTCTTCTCCTCCTTCATGGTCTTTAGGGTCGCCGCCTGCTTCTCTACCATGGTGACGACCTCGGCTTGCGCCTCGTTGACCAGCCTTGAGGTTTGCTCCCGCTCCTTTTTGATGAGCGCGTCTTTCTCGCTCTCTAGCGTGCGTAGCTCGTCCTGGAGTTGCGTGATCTGCTCCTGCTGTAGGCGGAACGCCTCAGTCTGGGTCACGGTGGAGGACTGCTCTAGCTGTTGCTTGAGCGCCTGGACTTCCTTCTGTAGCTCTTGCTCACGGAGGGCCGCGGCCTTTCGCTCCATATCCCCTAAGTCCTGAATCTGGCGTAAGGCGGCATCCTTCTCCTGGATCTGTTGCAGGAGAGTAGCGCGCCCTTCCTGCCCAGTCTCGCGTTGCTCCAGCTCCCGCTCCTTCTGCGCGAGGGCAGCCTTTAGCTTTTTAGTCCGATTCGCTAAGTCATCCAGCTTCTCATCGCTGCGCAGTGCCTCTGCCACGCGCTCCTTAGCACGCTTTACTCGCGGGGTATCTTCCTCGGGCACTAGCCCTACGCCTGCGTTTGCGGGGGTATCTTGCTTCCGCTCATAGTCGACCTTCTGGATGTACTTAGAGGCGCGCTCGTAAGCCTTCTTTACGATCTTAGGGTTCCACGTGGGGTAGTTGACATAGATGTCGTTGAGGAGCTTTTGTGCGCTCTGGAACTTTTTGACCGCCTCGTTATACTCATCTGCCTGCAGGAGCTGCTGCCCAGACTTCTCATAATTATATGCGGTAAAGAACATCTGGGATGGATCGAGGTCCTGCACCTGCGCATTACTAGGCAGGCTCACCACCAGGAGGATCACGACACACCTCAGCGCGCACACTAACTGCGGAACGCTAAAACAAAACTGAGATAAGGAGTGCATAATCATGAAAGAAGACAACAAAACAAAGACCTAATAACGCCGAACAGGCAATCAGAGAATACGAAAATCCCGATAAGCCGCCTGCGGCAACGGGAGCACCTGCTCACGCACGTCACGAATATGGCTCCGCACCTCACTCTCTAAGACCGCAGCCAGAAAGCCCCTCACCTCCTCCTCTAGTCCCATTAGTCGTAGCTCTACGCTCCCATCGGCATGGTTTTGCACCCACCCCGTGACCTCATACCCCTTTGCTACTTCCTTAGCGCAGTAGCGAAACCCCACTCCCTGCACCCGTCCCGTGTAGAGGACTTGCTGATGGATCATAACAGAGAGCATGAGAAAATAAGGACCGGGGCTGAATGACGCCGCTTACTGTGCAGTAGCACCTTGATCCTTAAACACCTTATCAGGTAGGGTGGTCTTTCGCCCGAACAGCGTCTCTGCGGAGCGTCCCTCTACAAAGGTAAAGACCATCGGCTTAGAGCGGTTCCCCTGTGAGTCATAGGTGTAGCGCGTCTCGCTCGCCACCAGTGACTTCCCAGTCTTAGGATCCTTCTTATCGGCGAAGAACATGCGCTCCTTCATGAGGCGTCCGGTGCTGATCTGGTAACCGTATGAGACCTTATAGAGCAGTTTATTAGAGCCATTATAGATCTTACAGCTCCGGGGGTTCCCTAGATCATCCATGTAGTAATGCGTGACCAGGCGCACCTTACCGTCGGCGGAGACATTCTTCTTCACCAGCACCTTTTGTCCCGCCGTGCGGCGGTAATACGTCTTAGAGCCGTCCCGATGCTTCATCACCCGAGAGTTCGGCCCCAATACCTCCCAATCCTGAGCCCGTAGCTCAGGAGTAAGGAAGAGAAGCACGCTCCACACAAACACTGGTAGACTCTGTAAGCCAAAATATCGCATACCCGCAGGCATACCCAACATTTCTCCACTCTGCAATGCAAAAAAAACACTCCTGCACAGTATAAAGTCAACGCTTGCCTCATGCCATCCCTTACCATTATACTCGCAGGATGGGATATTTTTTACGTCAGCTTGTTTTAACGATCACGGTTGGAGTGCTTCCTGCTACCCTATGCGGTGCCGCAGTGCTAAACTGGTCCGGCACCGCTGGTGAGGACTGGGGCACTCCTGCGCTATGGTCTGGAGGCGCGGTGCCCACCCCGGCAGATAGTGTGTGGTTTAATACAGACTCGACGCGCTGTCGCATCACCTCCGATGATCACATTACCCTGCAGGAATTAATCGTAGGACGCTACGCTAGCGATGTGGAACTCACGGTTGATGGTGGTGCTCTCACTACCACCGCTAACATCGTGTTCGTGGGGCAATATGACACCGCAGATGCCACGCTAATCCTCCGCAACGGGGCAACCCTCACATCCGTTACCGAAGTCTCGGTCGGGGTCTCTGGGGGCGGGCGTCTCGAGATCGACTCCGCTACGATTACTGCTGGTAGCACCTTTAGTATTGGCCGTTACGCAGGAGTCCCCACGGCCGTCGGTGCTGTCATCATGAAGTCTGGGCACATCACCTGTGGAGACTTTCGCATGAACGAGTACAGTAGCTTTGACTTCCAGCACGGGACGCTGACGATTGAGGGGGATCGCAGGGCCCGGATAGAGAGCCTCATCGCCAGTGGGCACCTCTTTTCCTCCCTTGCTCAGCGTGATCAGACCTTCCAGATCGACTACGACCTCACGACGCCAGGTAAGACCACCGTCGTTGCGCCCGGTTACACCGTATTCGTTTCTCCCACTGGCTCTGCGCAGGGAGATGGGAGTATAGAGGCACCCTTCGCCACACTGGAAGCAGCGCGTGATCACATCGCTAGCAGGGGGCTCAGTGGACCACAAACCATCTACCTCCGGGGCGGTCGCTACCACCGCACATCCACCTTCGAGCTATCCCCCACTCACTTTGGGACAGCATCGCCCCAGCTTCATTTCCGTGCTTACCCTGGGGAGCAACCCATCATCGCCGCCACTGTAGCTCTCACGCAGGCGGACGCCCGTATTCCTACTGACCCAGACACCATCAGCCGGATCCGCCCAGAGGCTCTCGCCCACATTGTAGAGTTCGACCTCGACGCCCTCGGCATCGTAAACCTAGCAGCGTTCCCAGAGCGCTTTAAAGATCACGGAGGCATCATCGAACTCCTCGCTAACGGTAGGCGCGAACCCATCGCCCGCTATCCTAATGGCGATGCGGTCATGACCATGCGACGCGTGGTCGCTAATGGGAGCACGACGGCAGGCGATGTCGGGGTCTTTGAATACCGAGACCCACGGCACGAGACCTGGGCAGCCGCGATCGCACTCGGTCACCCCGTGTGGCTAAAGGGGTACTATCGCGTCGTCTGGCAGTTCGATGCGCTACAGGTCGCCAGTATCGACCCCACCGCTGAGACCGTTACCTTTACCACTGGCATTAGCCTCGGGATCGGCTCAAAATACCACCGCCCAGAAGGGTCAGGAGAGGAGCCCTACTGGATCGAGAATATGCTGGAGGAGATCGACCTCCCAGGAGAGTGGAGCCTAGACTTCGTGAATAAGAAGCTCCACTACTACCCCTCCGCCACCTGGGGCGACCTTACCCTCGAACTCTCCGACCTCAGCACGCCCATCGTACACATGAACCAAGTAGATGACATCCACTGGGAAGGCGTAAAGTTCGTAGGGGGGCTGACCAACGCGATCTTGATCACCGGGGGGAACGGTAATGCGCTAAAGGGATGCGAGGTCACCCTCGCCAACAAGGACGCCATCCATATTAATGGTGGCAGTAACCACCTGGTCCAATCCTGTGACCTCCACCACCTCGGTGCCGCGGGCATCGTGCTAGAGGGTGGCTCTGTCACCCCGCTGGTGCACTGTAACCACCGCGCCACGAACAACCATATCCACCACTATTGTGCGAACGACCGCGTCTATGGCGGAGCCGTAGAGGCTGGCTACCAGACGGTCTGTGTGGGCGCGCGGGTTGACCATAACCTGGTGCACGACACGCCTCATGTCGGCATCCTCTTTGGTAGCTACCATAACATCATAGAGCATAACCACATCACGCGCTACTGCCTGGTCTCTAACGACATGGGCGGGATCTACAGCTTCATTCACACCGACCGGCTGGGAGGTGCGGGCTACAACCATATTCGATATAACCTCATCCATGACGCCCCTAACGGAGATGGGATCTACATGGATTACGGCGACCCTGGGCCCACCCACATCTATGGGAATGTCGTCGCTAATGTCGAACGTGCATTCCTCTATAAGGACACTGAGCGCGACCACGACCTCCATGATAATATCGCCATTAACTCCCTCGTTGGGTACCAAGTCCCCCTCACGCCAGGCAGTACCTTTGAGCGGAACTACGCCTATAATAACAGCCGCGTCGACCTCGATCTGAACAATGCCAGCGCAGAGCAGCTCGCCAGAAACCCCGTTGGCACCCAGTCACCAGGGTTCCTGTCTCCTGCCAGCGAGGACTTTACCCTTCCACTGGACTCCCCCGTTTACACCCTCTTCCCGGACTTTCAGACCGCAGACAGCACCCTCTACGGTCTCTATCAGGACGACTACCGGACACTCTCCCGCGATGACCTCAGAATGACGATGGAAGCCCACGATATTCACTTCCAGTTCAGCTCTAAGCTCGCCGAACTCTACCAGCTCCAGTCCTCCTCAGACCTCCGCACCTGGCAGACAGAAGCGCCCGCTACCATCGGCACAGACACCGATAGCACCATCACTACCGACCGCGACCCCACCCACCAGCGCCGCTTCTACCGTCTCACTAAAACTCTGCGGTGATAGCGCATCCCTGTTATTTTTCATTGTCAAGCGGTGAGGGGCAGAGGCATGATGCAGGTATGGTTTCTGTCATTCGTTCCGTATTCTCCTGTAGCCTCAGTGTTATGATGGCTGTATGGCTCTGTTCCTGCGCTGGTTCTGCTACAGACGGGAGTGGGGCGGTGGATTCCTCTACCTCCCAGGCGAGCGAAGGGCTGACAAAGTTTGAAGGAGGATACGAGATGGTGCGCGATGAGGAGACGGGGTTTGTGCGTCCCGTGACCGATAAGAAGAGCCCGTTTGATACGGGGCGTTCCCCATACTCGGGGCAGAACCAAGCTGGAAATAAAGCCTACCGCACAGGAGACTACGCGAAGCGAGACTGGAGCGGGAATACGGAGTATAGCCGCAAGCGCTGGAAGGGGAAAGATCGCTACGATCATAGCCCTGAGTTTGTCCGGCAGAACTCCCACTACGCCTCCCAATCCGCACGCGAGGGTAGCTCCTCCTACCAGCCCGGATCGTCTGCTTACCAAACCAGCGCCGCCACAGAGCAGTCGATCAGTGGGATCGATCGCACCACGAACTATCAGGCACAGAAGGCGCAATCCACCTTTAGACAACCCGAAATCATCCAGCAACACGGGCAACCCTCCAGCGGCCGAACCGTGGAGGACGTAAAGGGGATGCTTAATGATTAACTCACATTAACTGTGTCTTGGGCGATGGGGGCGGTGATGCTGTGATGGGGGATGCCAAAGGCTTGGATGTGCGTGAGGCTGTGCTGGGCGATGGTCTGGTAGGAGTGCTGAAGGGTTTGGGTGGCGCTGTGGTGAGTGTCTGCAGTGAGGTGGTGGTGCGTGAGGAACCAGGCTGGGGCGCGGAGGATGCGCTCTAGCCCGAAGCTGAGGGCGAGGGTGTGCAGGTAGTCGCGGTGGCGGAGGTGCTCGCGCTGCTGGGCGATGGGGTCTAGGGGGAAGCCCTCGATGAGGAGCGGGGTGGAGGTCTGGAGGGCGCGCTGCGCCATGGATTGGTAGGTGAGCCGCTCGGCGTAGCTGGTGGCGAGTTCGGTGAGGGCGAGCTGGTGCTCCCTCATGAGGTCCGGGAGGGCTGCCCCTTGCTTACGGGCATGGCGCAGCGTCCGCCCCAGGGTGAGGAGCTGGCTGGTCTCACGGGCGAGCAGGAGGTCGCCAATGGTGGTGAGGTTGTGCCAGTTTGGGATAATACGGGGGAGCGGGAGCTTACGGAGCTGGCTGCGGAGGGTGCGCAGGAGGAGCTTACTAGCAGTGAGGTCACTGGTCTGAAAGCGATGTTTCAGGTCAGAGAGGAGCCCCTTGGCAGCGAGCTGTAGGAGGACGGTGTTGTCGCCCTCGAAGGTGGTAAAGACATCGAGGTCGGCACGAATCTCGCCGATCTGGTTTGCCCACAGGTAGCCCTCGCCTCCGCAGGCTTCGCGGCAGTTCTGGAGGATGCGCATGCTCTCGGTAGTGGCGTATGCCTTTAGGGCGGCGGCGCGGGTCTCTACCTGGCGGGTGGTTTGCCCGTCGTTCGTTGCATGGAGGTCGGTGAGGTCTTGTACGGCGTAGCTGAGGGCAGTAGTGGTGGCTAGCCCTTCGCTGAGGCGGCGCTGGTGGGTGGGGTAGTCGATGAGCAAGGTCTCTGGCTGGTCTGGCTCGCCAAACTGGCGGCGGCGGTGGGCGTAGGTGGTGGCGATATGGAGGGCTTTTTGGGTGCCCTTAATAGCGGTGCCGGCGATGCTCATGCGCCCGCCAACGAGGGTGCCGAGCATGGTAAAGAAGCGGGCGGAGTCGCTCTCGATGGGGCTACTCCAGACGCCCTCGTCGTCAATGGTGGCAAAGCGGTCGAGGAGGTTGTCCTTTGGGATAGTGACGTGGTCAAACCAGATCATGCCATTATCGACTCCGTTGAGCCCAATCTTAGCCCCATTATCCTGGATGCTGACGCCTGGGAGCAGCTCCTTATCGGGGGTGCGGAGGGGCACGAGGAAGGCGTGGACGCCCCTGCAGATGCCATCGACGGTGAGCTGGGCAAAGACAGTGGCGATCTCTCCATCCCGCGCGGCGTTCCCGATGTAGGTCTTCCCTGCGCTCCAGCTGGGGGAGTGGATGGTGAAGGTCGCGGTGCGGTGGTCGTAGTGGGCGGTGGTCTGCAGGGCGCGGACATTAGAGCCATGCCCGATCTCGGTCATGGCGAAGCAGCCCGGGAGACGCAGGGAGGCGCAGTCGGGGAGGATGCGGCGGTGGTGCTGCGCCGTGCCGAGGTTCAGGACGGATCCGCCAAAGAGTCCGAACTGGACGCCAAACTTAATGGTGAGGCTGAGGTCATGGTAGGCGAGCATCTCAAAGGAGGCAAAGAAGGCGGCGAGGTCTTCATACCCACCATGCTCGCGGGGGAAGAGGTCTGCCCCGATCCCGTGGTCAGCCAGGAGCTGTGTCCAGTGGAGCACGAGGGCGCGGTAGGACTCACGGCTTAGGTCGGCGGTGGGCACGGGGGAGAACTCTGGAGCGGAGAGGAGCTCGCGCATCCAGTCACGGGTGGTGGACTGGGTGCCGTCTAGGAGGGCGCGCAGGCGCAGGGCATCTAGTGGCTGGCCAGTGGTGGTGGGCTGAATGGGCTGAATAGGCGGGTAGGCTGGAGTGTGTGGTGGGATGGTAGTGAGCATGGTGTTGTGGGGGGAAAGGAGGGTTCTATAGTGGACCGCCGGTGAAGGGGGCGTAGCCGGTGCCCATGACCATGGCGAGGTTCGCATC
>CAYWAG010000030.1:0-11276 GCA_964455925.1 uncultured Verrucomicrobiales bacterium
TGTGACACTATGAGTGAGTGGCAGGATAGGCAGAGTGAGTATGAGCGCGCGGTGGAGGTGTTGGGTGGATTAGGGGCGCAGCGGTTGGCAGTGGAGTTGGTGGAGCTTTCTTATCTGTCGGAGGAGGCGCGGGTGTTGGTGGATCGCTTATTGGTTTCTGCGGATCAGGAGGCGTTGGTGGCGTTATTTCATCGGAGGTTGGCGGAGATTAAGGGGGAGGGGAGATATTATAAGTTGGCAGAGGAGAAGCACTTCTTCCGTAAGTTGGATGGGTTGCTGAACATTGTGAGAGAGGTGGAGGCGGAGCGGGCGATGCCGTTGCTGGTGGCGCTGTATGAGGCGGATGATTGCTTTGTGGGGCAGGCGGATGGGTCTGGTGGGAGGCATACGTTTTTTTATGATTCGGTGGATGCGCTGCTGTGTGAGAAGATGAAGACGGGTGCGGTGTCGGCTGAGACGGCGCGGGATAGTATCCAGCAGGTACTGAAGGAGGACGATTATGGGTTCCGTATGAACGTAGGAAGTAAGCTGGCAGAGGCGTTAGGGGTAACGGAGGAGGCATTACGGAGAGCGGTTATTTAGACCGTCCCTGTTCGTTAAGAGGCATTGGGGTCTCGTCAGGCGTGGTGTTGTGAGCCTCAGCAGTGCCTGCGATAAAATCTGGCACTTATAATCAAAAAACGTAGGGGGAGCTCAGAAAAGTATTGCTATACAGCCGGAATACTCTAGGGTGTTTCTCCAGCCGTTAAACAGGACTGGGTGGTTTTGGCCGACTGCCCTCATCCCAAGAATCATATGAGCGACATTAATGTAGCTGAGTTTAAGACTCACGAAAAAGACACCGGAAGTGCAGAATATCAAGTAGCTTCCCTCACCGACCGTATCCTAGACCTTACCGAGCACCTTAAGGTGCACAAGAAGGATAAGGCCTCTAAGCGTGGTCTTCTTAAGATGGTATCAGACCGTCGTAAGCTCCTCAAATACGTCAAGAACAAGGACGAGGCGCGTTATACTAAGCTGATCCAAGGTCTCGGACTCCGTAAGTAAGTCCCCTCTGTTATTCCTCAGAATAACATGAGAATCAAGCCACGAGCGGACATCCGCACGTGGCTTTTTCTGTCTTTAGAGTTGCTCGTTATTGTTGGGCTTAGGAAGGTAGCGGCGTGAAGAGTAGCTTTATAGATAAGGTGCGTGAGCGTTTGGGAGACCTTAGTAGCACCCAGGTGGAGGTCGTTGTGGATCGCCTGGCACGTGAAAAGGGGTTTCTGGAGCAGGTCCTAGAGGCGCTGCAAGAAGGGGTCATCCTCTTTGATCAGGATGGTGTCATGCTCTTTATTAATACGGCGGCTAGTTCTATGTTTGGTCTGGGAGAGTCCGCTTGCGAGGGGCGCTCCCTCAGCGAGGTGCTACCAGGGCTGGATTGGGCCAGCTTCCTGAGTGAGGAAGGGCGAGTAAGCTCGCGCGACTTAGAGATCCGCTACCCAGAGCGTCGTCTTCTGAACATTTATACTGCTCCTATTGATGGAGAAATGGGGCTTGCTACCGTGGCACGGGCGGGGCGCGTCATGCTGCTGCGTGATATTACCTCGCAGGTGGAGGAGACCGCCCAGTCACTGGAGAGTGAGCGCTTTAATGCCCTAACGCTGCTCGCGGCGGGGGTGGCACATGAGATCGGGAACCCGCTTAACTCCCTGGGCATTCAGCTCCAGCTCCTCCGCCGCAAGGTCATCAAGCTCGATGACAGTGGTCTGACTAAGCACATTGACCGTGCCCAAGCCGAGGTCGAGCGGCTGGACATCATCCTTAAGGACTTCCTGCACGCTGTGCGGCCGTCCCAACCTAACCGCACGCCGTCGAACCTGAATACGATCCTGCAGCATACCCTAGAGGGCATGCAGGAGGAGCTCCGCGCCCGTAAGACCCAGCTGGCTCTCCACTGTGCCGATGCCATCCCGCTCCTGAACCTTGACTCCGGGCAGCTCCGCCAAGCGCTCTATAATGTGATCCGTAATGCTAGCCAGTCCACCAGTGCGGTCGGAGGCATGCTGACTATCACCACCACCGTCACCGACTATGAGGTGCGCCTGAGTGTCCAGGATAATGGCCAAGGCATCTCCCCAGAGGAAATGGGGCGAATTTATGAGCCCTTCCGCTCCAGTAAGAAGGAGGAGGGTACGGGGTTAGGGCTGTTGATCGTCCGCCGCATCATCCGCGAGCACGGCGGCGAAATGCAGATCGAGAGCGAGCTCGGTGCTGGTACGCAGGTCACCTTCTCCTTCCCCCGCGAGGACCAGCGTATGAAGCTGCTCGGTTCAGCCGGGCAGGTCATCGTGGACTAGCTGAAGCGGACTGACTGATCAGCTGGAGCCAAGAGTTGTTCCCCCGTTAGGAGTTTTTCCTAACTGCGGAATTAAGGTTTAACGCTTTTGCGCTGTGTATTGCGGTAGGTGGCATGCAGTTAGCACGAGCGCGAGACGCTCGTGCTACACCTCTGGGGAGGGGGGCAGGATTAGTCCTTACGCTTGAGCTGAGGGAAGAGGATGACGTCCCGGATGCTGGGGGCGCCGGTGAGGAGCATGATGAGGCGGTCGATACCGATGCCGATGCCGCCTGCTGGGGGCATCCCGTGCTCCATCGCCTCGACAAAGTCCGCATCGGCGACTTGTTCCTCGCCGCCGGATTGCTCGTCAAAGCGGCGTGCCTGGACGATCGGGTCGTTCAGCTCGGTGTAACCTGGGGAGATTTCTTGTCCGTTGATGATCAGCTCGTAAACGTCGATGACGGATGGGTCCTCGGCGTTTTGCTTAGCGAGGGGGATGAGCTCGGAGTTCACGTGGGTGACGAAGCAGGGGTCAAAGGTGTGCTCCTCCACGAGTTTCTCAAAGACGTGCTGCGTGACCTCGTAGTCCTCGAGGTCTGCGCCGATCTCGACCTTGAGCTCGCTCTTAGCCTTTGTGCGGCGCTCATCAGGTGTGAGGTCGAACCAATCGTCCCCTGCGACGCCTTTGACCAGCTCGCGGTATGGGGCGCGCTTCCAAGGGCGGGAGAGGTTCAGGGTGCGGGTGACATTGCCGTCCTCATCCTTGTGCTCGATCTTAAGGGTGCCAAAGAAGGTCTCTGCGAGGTGGCAGATGAGCTCCTCTACCATATCTGCCATGCTCTCAAAGTCGGAGAACGCCTCATATGCCTCTAGCATCGTGAACTCTGGGTTATGACGGCGGGAGAGTCCCTCGTTACGGAAGTTACGGTTCAGCTCGAACACCTTAGGGAATCCACCCACGAGCATGCGCTTGAGGTGTAGCTCTGGGGCGACACGCATGGTGAGGGGCATGTTGAGCGCATTATGATGTGTCTCAAACGGGCGGGCAGCGGCACCACTAGCGACGTCATGCATCATGGGGGTCTCTACCTCTAGGTAGCCACGGGCATGGAGGAAGCTACGGATCTCTGCGATCATCTTAGAGCGTGCCACGAAGAGGTCAGCGCTCTGTTGGTTCGACATCAGGTCTAGGTGACGCTTGCGGTATTTGGTCTCCTGGTCGTTGATGCCGTGCCACTTATCAGGCATGGGGCGGAGCGCCTTAGAGAGGACGGTGAGGGACTCTACCTTCACGGAGGGTTCGCCCTTACCGGTGGTAAAGGTCTCGCCTTCCACCCCGATCCAGTCGCCCATATCTAGGAGCTGGTAGGCGGCCCAGTCTTGCTCGGAGACGCCCTTCTTGTTCAGGTAGATTTGGATACGTCCGTGGACATCACCGATGGTCGCGAACACGGACTTACCCATGTCACGGATCGCTAGCAGACGGCCTGCTAGCTTCACCTTCTTCTCGTCCTCGAAAGCTGCTTTTAGTTCCCCTGGGGTCGTGGAGGTCTCGAACTTAGCACCAAACGGGTCTAACCCGAGAGCCTTAAGGCCCTCAAGTTTTTCGCGACGGACAGCGATCAGTTCAGCTTCGGTAGAAGTAGGCGTATCGTTACTCATAGTGATATTGCTAGAATTGAGGTCACGGGCAGGGCAGGAGGAGTGCCTCGTGCCACCCTGTGATTAGGGATAGAGAAAAAACATTCTTTTTCAGTGCGAGCAATGCTAAACTCCGCTTATTATTCCGCCCCGTCCCGCCGCTTATGCCCTCGCATCCCCGCAGATTCCTCCAGCTCTCCGTTCTCGGTCTGATTTTGACCGTTGCGTTAGTCGTGTATGGACTGCATCGGCAGAACCAGTCTGGGTTCTCAGGGCGCTGGACCGTGTATATAGAGGAACTCATCGCGCAGCAGGGGCTCACCGCGGAGGTAGAGCAGTTCCGCTACTCGTTCACCGATGGGTTCGTCTCGCATGGGATTACGCTCTATGATCCACTGGAGCCAGGGACGCGGCTGGCATACTTTCAGAAGGTGCGGCTAGACATCGCGCAGCTCCCCGCTACTAAGGGGAAGGTCAAGGTAAAGACGATCTCGCTGGAGGAGGGCGAGGCGTGGATCGACCTCCATACTGAGGATGCGGACCGCATCCACCTCACGGGGCTGCAATGCACGCTCGACCTATCGCGCCCCTACGACATCCAGCTGCAGGATGGTCATGCCGACATTTATGGCGTGCCTGTCTCCATCAGCGGCACCTGCTACGGCGCCACGCGCCCACGTGAGGACAGTAGCGAGGCGACCCCACTTACCCTAGAGCTCCCGCAGGTCATGACCGAGATCTTTCGGCATCTCTACGAGATCGGGTCCACCTCCGTGCACGGTCCGGCAGTGCAGCTAGAGTTCTCGCACCGGGCGGGACAGCGTAATGGGCTAGAGATCGATGTGCTGATCCAGGGGGATGACTTCTCCTACCGCGAGCTCGACTGCCGCCAGATCGACGCCCAGCTCTCCTACCGCAACGGCATTCTGTCCACCTCGCGCTTCTACGCCGAGGATGACACCGGTGAGCTCACCTTTACCGGCGAGTTTGACACCCGTGCTAAAGCTGGCAGCTTCACGGTGGACTCCACCACGAACCTCCCTAAGATCCTGCGCGTGCTGGACATCTCCGTGCTCTCCCGCTTCGCCAACAAGCTCATCTCCCCGCTCCCCCCCCAGCTCCAGGCCCAAGGCACATTCCAAGGCACGCGCGATGAGCACGATCAGCTCCAATGGACCACGCACATCTACGGGCACATCACCCTTGATGAGTTCCGCCTCCTGGGCACCGTCTTTAACTCCCTAGACACTGAGTTCTCCTGGAAGGATAACGAGCTCTATCTGCGGGGCATGACCGTCAGTCATGATGAGGGCGAGGTCACGGGGCGCATCCGGGTAGGGGACGCGGTGATCAACTACCAGGGGCGCTCCACCCTCCCACCAGCCCTCTACCACCCTTTTATTAAGGAAGGCGGCATCATCGCCAGTAACATAGAGAAGACACAGGTCAGCCCCAGCACCAGCATAGACCTGCGCGTGCAAGGCCAGATCGACAAGAACCAGCTGAACAAATGGGACGCCCAAGGCACCATCCACCTCCAGAACATCTCCTACGATGGCGTCCCGCTGGCAGCGGCTACCAGCGCCTTCTCCATCAGCCCCTCACAGACCTCCTTTACCGATGTGGCAGCCACCTTTGGCTACCAGCACTACATCCCCTCTCCCTACGCCCAGCACCAGCCCTCCACCGGCGACCTCATCGCCCATCGCATCGGGTATGATCCGCAGCGCAAGCTCGTCACCCTAGAGGGCTACCGCTCACATGCCTGGCTCGGGCCCATTATGAACCTCTTTCAGCGGCGCATCGGGTCTAAGATCGACAACACCGTCTACTTCACCGCCCCGCCTCACCTCAGTGGCAGTGGCACCATCGGCATCGGAGACCAGCAGCACCGCACGCGCCTACGCTTCCAGCTAGACCGCCCCTCAGACCTCTACTACACCCTCCTCGGGCAGGATGTCCACCTTAGCCAAACCCAGGGCTCCATCCGCCTCATCGGTCCCGACATCTACCTCGACTCCGTGCACACCACCACCCTCGGTGGACGCCTACGCGGAGACTTTCGGATCACAAACCCCACCTCCCGCCTGCCCTCCGGTAAGTTCGCCGGAGACATCGCCTTTAATGACCTCTCCCTCCTCCAAATCTCCGACCGCTACGAGTTCCGCAGTGAGAAAACGGTCGGCTCCCTCACGGGGCGCACCAGCTTCTCTGGCATCCCGGGGCAGGTCTCCACGCTCCAGGGCGAGGGCTTTATCGGTCTAGACCAGGCAGACCTCTACTACATCCCCATCTTTGGGCCCCTCTCCCCGCTCCTTAGCAGCATCGCAGGCTCAAAGGACAGCAGCCATGAGCAAGTAAAGAGCGTCTCCGCCAGTTTTCTTATCAACGACGGCATCGTCCATACCAACGACATTCTATCGAACACAAACTCCACCGTCATCCAAGGTCACGGTATCATTGACATCGACAAGAAGGAGCTCGACCTCACCGTCCGCGCCAACACTAAGGGGCTACTCAGCCTCATCACCCTTCCGCTCCGCCCCCTAGAGCAGCTCATCCAGTTCCGTGGTCGCGGGTCCCTCAGCGACCCCACCTGGGCTAACGCCGCCTTTGACCCCACTCCTCAAACCTACCCAAAGACCCAGCCAAAGGCCGCTATTGTGGTGGAGTGAGGCAAGGAAGAGGGGCGCACTACACGGCATTTTTCACTTCGTATTTTTTCTATCCGCAGATTGCGCAGATTAACGCAGATTTCCATTTAGTTTTTCAGAAATGAATTGATTTGCGCCTGCAATAGGAATTCACCTTGAAACTCTCTCGCCCCAAAAACCATAGAGGAATCTCAGCGTTACCCTGAAAATTACAGAATACCTCTGAATCCCCCCAAAATAATCTGCGTAAATCGGCGTAATCTGCGGGTAAAAAATGTCGTGTAGGTATGCGAGGGCAAAAAAAAAGAGACTGCATAAGATGCAGTCTCTTTTCTTGCTACTTCTCAGAGAGAAGTGGCGGAGCGGACGGGACTCGAACCCGCGACCCCCGGCGTGACAGGCCGGTGCTCTAACCAACTGAGCTACCGCTCCAGGTAGCCCTTGTTTCAAGGGAAGGACACTCTAATACAGGTTCTCAGGAGATGGCAAGGGTTTTCTGTAGTTTTTTTTGAAATACAGAATATGGTGCTATGCCTCCCCTTATGAGCGCTTCTTACTGGAGTCCTCCATGAGGGTCTTTCGCTCTGCATCAGTGAGCGAGTGCAGACCGTGCTCGCTGATCTTATCGAGGATGGTGTCGACCTCGGATGGTGGCTCAGAGAGCGGCACCTTCGTGCGGGGGGCGAGCTTAGGCTTGATGCCAGCGGCGGTACCTTTACCGCGCTTATGCTTAGCAGCGCGCCTCCGCTTACTGGTAGTCTGGTCCCGTTGGGGCACGAGGAGCGCGTCTGGCAGCAGGCGGATGCCCGCTCTGCCAGAGGATTGCACCAGAATCAGAGTCATCAGCACGGCTAGTAATGCCGCCATCACCCCTGCCCAGTCCGCGATGCGCACCGAGGCCACGATACTGATGAGGAAAAAGGCTAAACCCAGCCACTTCAGCGGAATATGGAGGAGCGCGGTGCGGACGTGCGGGTACATCACACAGTAGGCAATGAGGATACAGAGGTGTAAGAGCTGGCTACCTGCATACAGACGGGCAGAGGGTAGCCCTGCTAAATGCAGAGGGAGAAAGACGAGCGGCACGGCTAAGATCACGCCGCCACAAAGAGTCAGGTAGCTACGCCGCCCCAGCTCAGCCTCCACTGCGCGCCCAAAGGTGTAGAGGAAGTAGAGCCCCAGAAGGTAAAGCACGCCTACCTCATTCATCAGGGGATAAGTCATCAGTCGCCAGACCTCGCCCTGAAAGATCGCGGATGCGCTGAACCCTAAGGGGACACGTCCCTGCGTAAAGGCGACCAACAGCACCCCAACGAGCTCTAGGAGAATAATAAGCTCAGTGACACCGATGCGAAACTTACCAAGATAAAAGAGAGGCTGTGAACGTGGAGGGAACATAGAGAGGGCTAAAATACGGGGGAACGAGCGGTTTGTATAGTTTCATCCCGCGCTTTTTTCCTTTGCACAGGGGCGGAATTGTGTGTTTGCTCCCCCTCGTAAGTTAACTCTAACCCCTAATTATTTATACCATGCCTGTCGTAACCCCTAAGATCCGTGGCTTTATCTGCACGACCTCGCACCCTGCAGGGTGTGCGGAGAATGTGAAGGCCCAAATCGAGTATGTGAAGTCACAGCCTGCTCTCCAGAACCCTGCTAAGAAGGTTCTCGTCATCGGCTCCTCCACTGGCTATGGCCTCGCCTCACGTATCGTTCCTGCCTTTGGTGGCGGAGCTTCTACGATCGGGGTCTTCTTTGAGAAGCCCGGGAGCGAGAAGCGCCCTGGCTCTGCCGGGTGGTATAACTCCATCGCCTTTGAGCAAGAGGCGACCGCCGCTGGCCTCTACGCTAAGTCCTTTAATGGCGACGCGTTCTCACACGAGCTTAAGTCCCAGGTCATCGACACCATTAAGGCAGACCTCGGTGAGATCGACATGATCGTTTACTCCCTGGCATCTCCTCGCCGCACGGATCCAGACTCTGGTGAGACCTTTAACTCCGTGCTTAAGCCACTGGGTGAGACCTACACGAACAAGACCCTCAACACCGATAAGGCTGAGGTCACCGAGGTCTCCATCGATCCCGCAACGCAGGAGGAAGTAGACCACACTGTTAAGGTGATGGGTGGCGAAGACTGGACGTATTGGATCGATGCGCTGAGCGACGCCGGTGTGCTAGCTGATGGGTTTAAGACGGTCGCCTACTCCTACATTGGCCCGGAGATGACCTGGCCGATCTACACCAACGGCACCATCGGAACCGCTAAGAAGGATCTCGACACCACCGTCTCCGCTCTGAATGCGAAGTATGGTGAGTCCACCGCCGTCGTCTCTGTCAACAAGGCGCTCGTCACGCAAGCCAGCTCCGCTATCCCAGTAGTCCCGCTCTATATCTCCCTCCTCTATAAGGTGATGAAGGAGAAGGGGAACCACGAGGGATGCATCGAGCAGATCCACCGTCTGTTCGCGACTTACTACGGAGACGCCTCTGCCGCTACCGATGACACCGGACGCGTCCGCATTGACGACTGGGAAATGGAGCCTGGCATCCAGGCGGAGGTCGACGCCCTGTGGGAGAAGGTCAACAGTGAGAACCTACGTGACCTCTCTGACTTTGACGGATACCAAGCCGAGTTCCTCCGCCTCTTTGGGTTCGGGGTATCCGGAGTCGACTACGACGCGGAGGTAGATACCGCTGTCGCCGTCCCATCCATCGGGTAGTTTCTCTTAACAATCTCCGCTTAAGACAACAGCTCCAGAGTGTATGCTCTGGAGCTGTTTTTACATGCACTACGGCAGGAATTGCGGCGTGAGCAGCGGTAGGGTTCTCTCGCCGAGAGAACCGGTCGACCCTAGAACTCCTCAGCACAGGGCGCGTTGCGACGGAGCTCTCCTCTCACATCATGGTGTGCTCGCTTCGCTCGGGTTAACTGGATGACGGCGAGACGCCATCGCTCCCCTCTGTGGTGTGAGATCTGGTAGATAAAATCCCCCCCAAATAATCTTGCGCTCTGCTTGCGGGGGCTTCTAAGATGCCCAGCCTTATGGCTAACACTAAATCAGCGATCCTATTCATTGGTGCTCCTGGGGCAGGTAAAGGGACCCAAGGAGAAACGATCGGGAATCTGCCCGGCTTCTTTCATTGCGCCAGCGGTGACATCTTTCGCGCCTTGGACAAGGAGTCTGAGCTGGCTAAGAAGGTCGCTGAATACACTAGTGGTGGTAACCTCGTGCCAGATGAGCTGACGATCGAGATCGTGGGGAGCCAGCTAGAGGCGTGGGTGGCAGATGGGACGTATAATCCGGCTAAGGAGACCCTTATTCTAGACGGTATCCCTCGCACCGTGAACCAAGCGCAGCTTCTGAGTGAGGTCGTGGATATTCAGCGTGTGATCCATCTTTCCTGCCCTGACCGCGAGTCTCTCGTGCAACGGATGAAGAAGCGTGCTCTGGACCTAGGACGCGCCGATGATGCCGATGAGCAAATCATCCGTAACCGCTTCTCTGTCTATGAGGCGGAGACAAAGCCGATCCTAGAGCATTACGGTGAGGAGAAGATCACCAACATCGATGCACAACAGCATCCCGTACAAGTCCTCCAAGAGATCACCCAAGCCATTACCGAGCATTCTCTCTACGCCGCGCTGTAATCAGCACGGCTTCCCCCCCTAAGACTCTCCTGCCTGTCCTATGTCTGAACCTCGAGCATTGAGAGTCCTCTTTATGGGCACTGGTGACATTGCCCTACCTGCTTTCACTGCCTTACTGCAGAGTGGGCATGAGATGGTCGGGCTAGTGACGCAGCCAGATAAGCCCGTGGGGCGTAAGCAGGTGCTGACGCCTCCGCGCATTAAGGAGGCCGCGCTGGAGCACGGCATTCCTGTGTGGCAGCCAGAGCGAGCACGGCGCAAGAGCTTTCTGGATGAGATGGAGGCGCTCCAGCCAGAGGTCATCATCGTCATGGCATACGGGCAGATCCTGACACAGCGCCTGATCGATGCGCCTTCGCTGGCGATCATCAATGTGCACGCCTCATTGCTGCCGCTGTATCGCGGCGCTTCATGTATCCAAGGCCCCATCGCAGATGGTCATGCAGAGACTGGGGTAACCATTATGCATGTGGTAAAGGCGCTAGACGCAGGGGACATTATCCTCCAATCCCGCACTCCGCTCAGCCCTGATGACACTGGGGGCGCGGTGCATGACCGCCTCGCAGAGATGACGCCAGAGAGCCTCCTAACAGCTCTAGACCTCCTCGCTACAGGAGAGGCGACCCGCACTCCGCAGGATGATGCCGCCTCTACCTATGCCCCTAAGCTCCTGCGCGACCACGGCCTGCTGGACTGCACCCTCCCCGCAGATCAGCTAGAGCGTCTCATCCGCGCCTACCACCCTTGGCCCAGCACATACACGACGTACCTGGATAAGAAAGGGAAGAGCCGCCGCCTCAAGGTCTTTCCTCCGGTCTTAGTGACGACCAGCTCTCAGCCCGAGGGCACCCTCACCGCAGAAGACGGACGCCTCATACTCAGCTGTGCCAACGGCACCGCACTAGAGCTCACCTCCATCCAGCCAGAAGGATCCCGCGCGATGCCCGCCACGGACTTCCTCCTAGGCGGCGGAGCACATTTGGGGTGAGATTTCGTAATCGTAGCTGTTCAGGTA